>CAZTUV010000246.1:0-2591 GCA_964616595.1 uncultured Alistipes sp. | reverse complement strand
TAAGAAAGGATTATATTTATGTTTTGTACTTCATGCGGAAAAATGATTGACGATGATGCAATATTTTGCCCAGCTTGTGGAAAGAAATTGAAAAATCCCTCGTATGACGAAACTTTTTCACAAAATAACAAAATATCTCTTGAAAAAGCAAATATTATAACCGAACCTTTATGTACTCCTGAAATAAATGAACAAGACTGTTCAAAAGAAAATACAACTGAAAATTCTGAGGATAATAAGCCTTTTTTTGGCAGTACCGAACCTATAAGCCATATAAGTGCCAACCCGATTATTGAAGATATACCAGAATCTCAGGAAAAACATACCCGTGAACCTTTGCCGGATTTGATTCTCCGTAAAAAATCAGAAGAACAAAATGAAAATCTTATATCAGAAAAAGAAAATATCATTCCTGATTCGTATAATGACAATTCAGATACACAATATATTCCATACGAAAAAATAAAAGAACATATTGATAATCAGCCTCAATATGACGAACTCCCAAAATACAATGAACCAGATATTCCCCAAAAACAACCATATTATGCACCGCCTCCTCCGCTTGTTCCTGCCGATGATTACAGACCAAAAATAGGATTCTTACGACTTTTTTGTGCAGGATTCATTACATTTATAACCACTATACTCCTTATTGTACTTAGCTTGCTTTTTTGTATTAAACTCGGTTTTTCAGGAACTGTCCTTGAAAAATCAATAAAAAATCTGAATACTGAAAAAATACTTGAAGCTGAAGTAAATAATAATCATGATGTAAATGAATTTCTTTATGAAAAAACTAATTTCTATAATATATCGTTACATAATGCTAATGAAAATGATTTCCGTAATTTTGTAATCAACCTTGACATGAACGACTTTATAGGCAAAAATGTTGCTGTTTATGCAGATTACATACTTAATGGCGGAAATAAACCTTCTCTTACAAGCGATGAAATAGCTGAATATATGTTTAATAAATCCAATTACAATAATCTTATAAAACAGGATTTTTCAACTATGATATCAAATCTTACCAATGGTCAGGCAGATGAAATGCTTTCAGTTGACGAATGGAAAAATAATACAGGTTTTGATTTCGGAATGTTAAGTTATATATTCTCATTCATTACCCTTGGAGTTTTTCTTGCTATTGTTGTATTGATGTTCATATGGATTGCGGGAATCGTTGACAAACGTGGACGCTATCTTACTGGATTCTATAAAAATATTTTTATGACAAGTGGAGTATTGCTTTTAATAACAGGTGCTGTATCTGTAATTGTACCTCCGATAGTTTATAGTCAGACAAGTCATGTATTATTTTATCTGAGTTCCAAACTGCTTACAAACTTTAATATGTTTATACTAGCCACCGGTGGATTTGAAGTAATTGCAGGCATTATTCTTGGACTAACAAAAAAACTTATAATAAAACTTGAAAGAAAAAAATGGGACGGCTGATAACCGTCCTTTTTTATGAATTTGCTGAAAAAATATCAGCAACTTCCGTAAGTGTAATATATGCCATAGGGTCATGTTTCCGGACAATATTGCGAACTTTCATTACCTGAAATCTATTTACTACGAAATAAAGAACCTTTCTGTCTGCTCCTGAAAATCCTCCTTTAGCATCAATCAGAGTAATCCCACACCCAAAAGAATCCATAAGTTCCTGACATATTATATCTGGTTCTGATGTGACTATCATTGCAGCTTTAGAACGCTGTAAACCATCGACAATATAATCGACAGTTTTAAGTGCAGCAGCATATGTAACTATTGAATATAGCGGCAAAATCCAGCTATTTATAACAAATCCGCAAACGACATACAATCCTACATTATAAAGCATTACAAAGCTTCCGACAGACAAACCAAGCTTTTTAGCAAATATTACTGCCATAACTTCAATACCGTCCATAGCTCCGCCAAAACGTATAGCAAGTCCACTTCCAAGACCAGAAATCACTCCTCCAAATAATGCACATAACAATAAATCTGTTCCTGCAAGCGGTGATGCTATACTTACATCAATTGGCAGAACATCTGTAATAAGCCATGACATTATGGAATATACCGCAACTGTATATATGGCACAAATCGTAAATCCCATACCTTGTTTTTTTAAACCATAAAGAAATAGCGGAACATTCAGGACAACAAGAAATACTGACAATGACATCCATTCTGGAGTGATTTGTGCCAGTAACATTGATGTGCCTGAAATTCCACTGTCATACAACTCAACGGGCATAAGAAATATTGTAATACCAAAAGCATTTATAATTCCTGCAACCGTAAGCATTAACATATTGAACAGTTTTAGTTCTTTGATAGCTGAAATAATTTTTTTCATTTGATGCTCCTTTATATTTATTTTTATGGTTTATTATAACATATCGGGCAAATCAAATCAAGTATTTTTCATTAAAGTTAATTTAACTTTATTAGACAATAAACAATTTTTTCCATTTTTAACCAAAACAAAATAATAAAAATGTAAAACCAGAAACAAAAAAGCAGAACCGAAAAAAACGATTCTGCTTAATGGTCTGAGTGACGGGACTTGAACCCACGGCCTCTACCAC
>CAZTUV010000245.1:0-2598 GCA_964616595.1 uncultured Alistipes sp. | reverse complement strand
TAGAAGATTATGCAATAATAGAAAATAATATAATTTATCCTTATTGGGAAAATTCATCACGGATTGTTGAATTCAAGCTAACATTTCTGTATTTTTTCAGACGTATATTATTCATAATACCATTATTAACAGTTTTGTATATAATAATTGTCAATATAAGATTTATACTCAAAAAGAAACCTCTGATTATACGGAAACTATCTATATTCATAGATAAAAAACGAATAGAAATCAAAAAAAATTTCAAAAACAAATAGATATTTATAAAACTTATTTAAATTTCAGAAAGGCATTATTTATGAGAAATTCATTAATTAAACGTTCAATAACAGGAGTACTTGCCATTTCAACAGTACTCGCATCATATTCATGCAAAAACGATTCAGAAGAAAATTCAGATATTTCAAATCCAGCAAAGTCCGACTCAGTCAAAAACGAAACATTATCTAATTCATTTAGTTGTATCGATATAGATATTGAAATTCCGGCTGATTACATTGAAAGTGTATTTGCTATTAAAGAAAGTTCAAAGATACTTATCTTAGGTGGTAATGATGATACTTCAAGTCTTTATCTTACAGATATGGATTTTAGTGGTATCAATGAAATACCTCTGGATTTTCCAAAAACCGAAAATTCACAATCGTACATGAGAACAACAGTAGCATCAGACGGTTCAATATACGTTCTGTTTACCCTCATAGATTATGGTGATTTTAAACTCCCTGATTACGATGACCCTGATTTTGATTATGATGCCTTTGACTATGAAACAATGAATGAGTCGGCAAATTATTCATGTACATTATACAAATTAAGTTCTGACGGTCAGATTATCTCTGAAAATCCTGTTGATTTCAGTAAATACAATGATGATTCAGATGAAGGAATATACATCAATGATATTGTTGCAGGAAAAGACGGAAAATTAATTGTTACTTTAAGCGGAGAATATGAAACCTATATCGCTATGAATGAAAATGGCGAAATCTATGGCAAAATTAATTCTGATGAAATAAGCTGGATTAATAATTTCACAACAGATTCAGAAGGCAACATAGTAGGTCAGGGTTACGATACTTCCGGTGAAACAATAAAATACGTCGATATTGATTCCAAAAAATTTGTTGACAGCGAAATTAAATTTGACGAAACATCATATATAACTGGAATTAATACAGGAGCAGGAGAATATACTTTATTTGTAAATACCCAGACGGGTCTTTATGGCGTAAAAGAAAACAATGAACTTTCAGAAATAATCAACTGGATTGATTCCGATATCAATGTTGATTCCATACAAAATGTTATTGGCTGTGATGATGGTGACTTTATCGTTTATATCAGAGATTATAACAATAATACTTCAGGATTCGCACGTCTTACAAAAAGGAATCCGGAAGAGCTTGCAAATCAAACAGTTATTACATTGGCTGCACTCTCCAGTGACAGCGAATTAACCGCAAAAGTCACTGAATTCAATAAATCGGACAGTGAATACAGAATTAAAATTGCAGATTACAGCAAGTACAATCAATGGGACTCTGAATCGGGAACAATGTTAAACTCGGCTGAAAAACAATTGAGAATGGATATTCTTTCAGGAAATCAGCCAGATATGATTATAAGCTATGATTATAGTATTATTGCATCTCTTGCTTCTCAGGGAACTTATACCGACCTTTATACTTTTCTTGAAAGTGATGATGAACTTTCTGCCGAGGATATTATGCCTAACCTCCTTAAAGCCAGCGAAATCAATGGTAAACTTTATTCTGTTTCGCCTAATTTTCAGGTACAGACATTCGCCTGCAAAACAAAATTTTTTGATGAAGAAAACTGGACTATTGATGACCTTATCAATACTTTGCATGATAATCCGGATATGCAACTTATGCCTTATTCAAATTCAAAAGAAGAAATTTTCAGTAGTCTGATAACAGTATCAATAAATGATTGTATAGATTACGAAAAACAAGAATGTCACTTTGATAGCGAAGATTTCAAAAAAATCCTTGAATTCTGCAACGAGTTCCCAGACGAAAATGAACAAATCAACTGGGAAACTGCTACTGAAGACGAAATGAATGATTACTGGAATGAACAGGAAACTATGTGTTATGATGACAAAGCTTTAATCAGCAGTTTGTATTTTTATAACCTTACAGATTATTCAACTGCAAAGACAGCCACATTCGGTGATGATATAACACTTGTCGGCAATCCATCAAGCAATGGAAAAGGTTCATTAATATATGCAAATAATTATATGACAATTATGGAAAGCTCTGATTCAAAAGAAGGTTGCTGGAAATTTATAAAAACATTCTTTGATGAGGATTATCAGTGTAATCAATATTATTCTTACAGTATACCGGCACTTATATCAGCTTTTGAAAAGATGGAAGAGGATTCGATAAAAAAACCTTATTATATAGACGATGACGGAAAAAAAGTTGAATATGAAAATACTTACTATATAAATGACAGAGAAATAACTATCCCCCCTCTTACAAAAAAAGAAAAAGACTTTGTTAGTGAATATATCAAAAATACAGACACTATGTATATATCTATAAATCAAGATATTTATAACAT
>CAZTUV010000244.1:0-2614 GCA_964616595.1 uncultured Alistipes sp. | reverse complement strand
AAATATATCTTCATTCAATTCCGGAGTATCAATTATATATCCTATACTTGCATTGAGTTCAAATGGATATAATTTTTCATCATTTATTTTTTGAATATTCCGTTCTATCCTGCAATTCAGATTATACGCCTCTTCCTCAGAGAGTCCTTCAGCAAATACTATAAACTCATCGCCTCCGAAACGACAATATGTTTCGCCATTGGTACATGAATCCCTCAGAACATCGGCAATATTACAAATGGCAATATCTCCGACATCATGACCAAAAGTATCATTTATTCCTTTTAGCCCATCAAGGTCTATGAACATAAGCATAATATTACGATGTTCTATGATACAGTTATTATATGATTCACGAGTAGCATTTACAAAACCATTTCTATTATAGATACCAGAAAATGTATCTTGTGCATAAAGTTTTCTAAGATGCTTTACTGCGGTATCCAAGCACATGAGTTTACGTATATTTTCAAGCGAATTGCTTATATTTATGCATAAAGTTTCAAACATTGAATTGTGAAGATTCATACGTGAATTGAGAATAACCATATATCCTAAACAACGATTTCCAAAATGCAAAGGAACAAGATAATAAAAGCGTCCTGCTCCCGCTCTCTTTGCACATGACGGAAGAATATCACTTTTTTTAATCATTGAAGTTTCATAAAATACACCCTGCTTATAGGCAATAGGGACAATAATATTGTCTGTATATTCTGACGGAATTGGCGTATCTTCATTTTCCTGATAGGAATTCTCATCAGTAAGTGATTCAGCGTTCCAATTTTCGCAAAGACAAAAATAAAATTCTTCAGGAGATATTTCTGTAACAAACTCTTTAAGAGAATTTATATACTGTTTATAGGAATTACTTCCGAGAAGCACACACGACAAATGATTGAAAAGCGACATATAACTCTGTGATTTTTCCAGTTTTGTATAATTTGTATAATTAAATATTCTGAATGCATTTATGTCAAGAGGGTCATCTGCCGGACAACCACAACTTTCTGTAAAATGAGGCGACATATTAAGTATAATACTTCTCTCTTGTGAAATATTATTAAAGTGATTAAAAAGTATTTTACAGGCAAGCTTTCCGGAAAGTTCAAGAGGGCGGTTCACAGAAGTTATTTCAATCTGATAGTTGTGTGTATTGTATGTATTATCAAATCCTGTAACAGCGATATCATCAGGAATTTTATACCCTGCTTCCATAAGACGACTTATTGCAGATGATGCCATAACATCATTGGCACATATCAAAGCGTCCGGAAGTTCAGACCATTGTTTCAAAAAATATTCTGCACCGTTTTTTCCAGATGAAGCACGAAAATCACCATAAAAAATATCATTTTCATCTATTGAAATATCATTTTCAGAAAGGACTTCCAAAAACGAATTGAGACGGTCAATACTTTCCGGATTATCGGTAGGCCCTGATATATAGCTAAACTTTCTGAAACCATGTTTTTTAATGAGATGTTCAGTAATATTTCTCATAGCTTTTTTGTTATCAATTCCTATATGATAAAATTCAGGAATATCATTATCTATACTTACGGCAGGAATACCAGCCAATTTAATTCTGTTCAATATATCATTGACAACTGGTGGATAATCAATTGTATTTGTAAGAAGTATAGCCCCATCATAATTCCAGAAATCCGGAAGATTAAAAATATTAAATTCTCCCGTATCATGTATCGGATTGCCCATTGAGCCAATAAAAGATATAAAAGCTTCAACATTTATTGAACATTCGGCAGCAGAGGCTGAAATACCATTCAGAATTGCACTCTGATAACTCTGGTCTATTCCGGCAATAATTACTGCAATTCTATAAACGGGCATCATCAAATCAACTCCTTTCAAAAAGCTAACAAAACTCTATATATATTTTACAATATATTGGGCAAAAAATCAATAGAAACAACATTTTTGTCATTGATAAAACCAATTAACTAATATTTAACAAACGCTGTAAAAGCATATTTTCGGCTTTTATAAGGTGACAAAAGCTGAAAGTTTTGCCGTAAATCCTTATATTTTATATCATATTGCCGAAATTTCACATCATTATTGACAAATTCAGAAAAAATGATATACTTATTAGTAGCAGATAATATTTTTCCGGATAATCTCAGTCCGGATTTTGCGTGGAGGTAACCAAATGAATATCTGGCATAAAATCAGTCCCAAAAGAATTACTCCTGAAAATTTCTATGCGGTTATAGAAATAGGTAAGGGCAGTAAAATTAAGTATGAACTTGATAAAGATACCGGTCTTATCAAAATGGATAGAATCCTTCATACTTCAACTCATTATCCTGCAAACTATGGTTTTATTCCAAGAACTTACTCGGACGACAATGACCCACTTGATGTACTCGTTCTTTGTTCTGAAAAACTTATTCCGCTTACTCTTGTAAAGTGTTATCCTGTCGGCGTTATAAGAATGCTTGACAATGGTCATCATGATGATAAGATTATAGCTATTCCATTCGATGACCCTAACTATAATATATACAAGGACATCGACCAGATACCTCAGCATATCTTCGATGAAATGAGCCACTTCTTCACCGTGTATAAGGAACTTGAACACAAGACC
>CAZTUV010000243.1:0-2614 GCA_964616595.1 uncultured Alistipes sp. | reverse complement strand
GAGGCACAGGACAGATACAACGGTATAGAAAAAGAGCCTGAATTACTCATAGAACGGTATTCACTTACACAGATAAAAGAGGCGGAATATAAAGCGTCAATTGTGCTTGACTTTCAGCGTTCTGGAGTATCAGCGGAAAAGTTCATACAGGATTTTAACGCACGCAACGGCGAAAACTTCACAACACGTCAGTTATATTATTGGCAGAAAAAATATAATAGTAATGGTATTGAAAGCCTGATTGATGATAGAGGAGGATATAACAAGGGTGCGTGCAGTATCAGTGAAAAAGCGTGGGATATGTTCTATATGTTGTATATGACACCTCAGAAACGTGGCATAAAGTGGTGTTATGATAAAGTTAAACTTGCATTTCCTGATGTTCCGTCAGTGTCAGCATTTAAACGCAAAGCCAGAACCATTCCAGAATATGCGATACTGAAATACCGTACAGGTACAAAGGCATTCAACGACGCTCTGCCCCATATGATACGTGACAAAAGCGGCGTTATGTCAAATGATATATGGTGTTCAGACCACCACAGAGCCGACGTTTTTGTGAAAAACAACACAGGGCATGTTATTAGACCATGGATTACAGTTTTCACGGATATACGGTCAACAAAAGTAATGTCATTTATCGTAAGAGAAGCAGACCCGAACACAACAGTTGTTAAGAAATGTTTACGGTTAGGCATTGAAAAGTACGGCGTTCCTAATGAAATCTACACCGACAACGGCAAGGACTACACGGCAAAGGAGCTCAGTGAAGAGTATCCATTATCAGTTATGAATGTTCTGGGAATTGGAAAAATCACAGCTACCCCATATCATGGACAGGCTAAGCCGGTTGAACGTTTTTTCAGGACACTTGAAGAACGTTTCGGAAAGATGTTCTATTCATACGCCGGAAACGACGCTAAGAAACGTCCGGAACATATGCAGAAAACAAATAAGGTACTTGACGGCGACAAAGATATTCCGACGCTTGAATTTTATATTGAAAAGCTTACGGAATACATCAAGGAGTACAACAATACCGCTCATCATGGCGACGGCATGGAAGGAAAAACGCCTGATAATGTATATTCTGAAAACCTTACCGAAAAAAGAGAGATTGGCGACAGTAACGCTTTACGTCTGCTTTTCGGTAAAACAGTTGAAAGAACAGTCCAGAAGAACGGCATAGCAATGTATAACAATACTTTTACTAATAATGACGGGAAACTTATTCCATACTATGATAAAAAAGTAATGGTTACATATGACCCTGACGACCTTGAAACAATATACATATTTGACACGGAATATAACTATATATGTTCAGCGTCTGCTAAATTAAAAACGCCATTCAGAAGCTGTAATGAAGAAGATTATATCAGAGCCGGAAAGGAAAAACGTGCAGTTCGTCAGTTTGCTAAAAAATACAAGCCTAAGCAGTATAAGAGTACTTTTGATTTGATAGCGGAATATCAGCTTGAAGAACTTCAATACAAAGAAGAACAGACACCAGATGTTCCAGTGAGAAAAGTAGCTACATCATATTCAGATGAAATTGAAAAGACGTTAGAGGATAAACAGCAGGAAAAAGCCAGAAATCAAAGCATAATGGATAAAATTATGTTTGATTATTATGAAAAAAACGCATAGGAGGATTTTTATGTATAATGAAACAATTACACGGCTTCTTGAATTTATGGAGAAGTCCGGCAAAACTCAGTCACAAATTGCAAAGGAAACAGGACTTTCCGGAGCATTAATTTCACAGTTTATCAGCGGTACATATGAGGGCGATAATGATAAAATTGCAGACAGTCTTGAAAGGTATCTTGTAATCGCAACAGAACGCCTTGAAAATGCTGATAATACAGTATTTTATCCTAAGTTAAAGAATACTCAAACTTCACTGTTTGCGGCGAAATATGCTCATAAAAATTGTGATGTGGTGTTACTTTCGGGAGATGCTGGGGCAGGCAAAACAACCGCACTCAGACACTACACACAAAATAACACAGGAGTTATTTTTATTACTGCAAGTACTTGTATTTCATCACCAACGGCAATTCTCAGAGAAATATTATCAGCTATAGGCAAAAAAACATCAGGAAATAAAAGCCAACTTGAAAAAAGTTTGATTTCATCTTTGAATAATTCAAATAGACTAATAATTATTGATGAGGCTGACCAACTTAATTTCAACGCAATTCAGGCAGTCAGAAATCTAAATGACAAAGCACACATTGGAATACTTCTTGCAGGAAATAACCGCATATATAATCAAATGGTTATGGGGGCAAGGTGTACAGAATTTGACCAAGTAAGAACGAGAATTTTTGTGCGTCCAAAAGTCAGCAATACTTATACAATCGAAGAAATGCAAAACATCTTTCCAAACGTTGAATCAAAGGGAATAGGCGTACTTCTTAAACTTGCAGAACGTGAAAGTTTAAGAATGGCTGTCAAGCTTTTCAATGCGGTTATAGAAATGGGCGTAAACACCGGGAAAGTTATAAGGGCATCTGAATTGAAACTTGTACAGGAACGGTTTTTAGGAGAAGTTTTATAATGGTTTATGGTAAAAAAATTGGTACTTGTTCCCAAACAACAAGCACCA
>CAZTUV010000242.1:0-2658 GCA_964616595.1 uncultured Alistipes sp. | reverse complement strand
ATTTTTAACCCCGATGTCAAATCTGATATCGGGGTTTTTGGACAGGCTGAAGGCTCTTTTCAAAAAAATGAAAAAAGCCTTTTATTTTATGATATTTTCTTACCCTTAATTTTCTTACGTTTTTCGATAGGTTTTTCTTTACCGCCCATATCCTCAAAAATTTGTTCATCATCAACAGGATTATCTATAAGTTCAGGGTTGACCTGACCTATGCTGGTGTAATATGGGTTTATTACGAATTTTTGTATTACCGGATAGCTATTGAAACAAGCAATGAAACTTAAAAATGCCATAGGTATAAATGGTATTAATAACAGGAAAAGAGGACGCATATAAATGTATAATAAAAGCATTCCGATAGCAGTAACAGATGTTATTATAAAAGTAATTATATTCTTTTTGAGAGCCACAAATGATAATGCAAAAGAGTTTTTGACAAGGTTTATAAAAGATAGATTTGTTGCAATCATCATCGGGAAAATATAATAATTCATCATTGCAACCACTATTGCAAGGCTGAATGTTATTACCATGGGGATATATAACAGATTTGTTCCTGCTTCCTCAGCAAGCAACGGGTAAACTGCAAATGATGCATATACAGATACTATTATAAAGCAATCTATAATTCCTACAATACAGGATTTTTTAAAATTTGCTTTAAATCCTTTAAAGAAGTCAGTTACTATAAACGAATGTTTCTCAAGGACGTAATTACGCATAATTTTAGTCATACCAGCAGTTGCCGGACCTATACATACTATGAATACTATCAGAGAGATTCCCGCACAAGTTAACGATAATATAGTATTATTTATAAATGCAAGTGATGCGAGTAAAAGAAAAATTGGTATAAAAAAAACAAAGTAAAGCATATTTACTTCAATAAGTTTCCAGAACTTTCTGAAAAATATTTCAAAGAACAACTGAATTCCTTTTTTCTTAGGAGCGTTCTTTGATATGCCTGAACCTCTGTTTTCAAAGTCGTTTGAAAATAATGACAATTTTGTAAATCCTCCATTCATCTTAGTCCAGAAAATGTATAATTCAATATAGATGTAATAATTGCTACAATAAACGAAATAATCAATAGTAAAATAAATTCCAGACAGTACATACGGAAAGACTTTTCAGTATGAGAACCGTCGGCAACCATAAACATGAATATTGATTTTGAAAAACGCATAATTTCACGTACGGCAACGATAGATATTATAATTACAGTTATACATTCAGGCAAAATAAGTATACATATAGTTGATATACCATTAAATCCTTTTGACAGGTATACTGAAGATACTGATATACCTATTCCGATTCCTCTGTATATCAGGAGTATAATTCCAAGAGGTTGTCCAAATGCTGAAAGTCCTGAAAAAAATGATACAATAATAAATACAGATAATGAGATGAAAGTATTTTTAAAGACTTCATATATAGTATTACCTGAATATTCCGGTAATAAGTACTGATGCATAAATGGACTGGATACAGGTTTGACAGTGGCATAAACAGCACCAATAAGTATGCCAATGGTGATTATTATATATAAAAGTATGAAATTGTTATTTTGTTCTGAATGTATTCTGTTTTTCATGATATCTGCCTTTCTGATATAATATATAACAGAATATGCAGTCTGTACGTAAATTATAACTTATTTTGAAAGTTCATAGGCTCTTTTTGTGCAATTTTCGCAACAGTTGTTGATAACATTAGTAAGGTTTCCTTCATAGAGGCGGTCAAGACCTGCTAAAGTAGTTCCTCCCGGAGAGGATACCATTTTAATGAGTTCGTCAATACTGTAACCGGAATCGGTAATCATTTTTGCAGAGCCAATAAGACTTTGTGCAAAAAGTTCTGTTGCAGAGAGTTTGTCTATTCCATTTTTTTCTGCATAATCAATAAATCCTTTTGCAAAAAGATATATAAATGCTGGACTGCTGCCATTTATGGCTATTATTTCTTTCATTTTATCTTTTGATATAACAGACGCTTTTCCACAAAGACTGAAAATATTAAAGACTGTTTCAAATTCATCGTCGGACACCGTTGAATTATGAGATAAAGCAGATGCACCTTCACCTAAAAGCAATGGAGTATTAGGCATGACCAGAATGACTTTAACATCTGAACGTGTTTTTTTAGCAATGAAATCATCACTGATTCCGGCAGCTATTGAAACAATAACAGTATCGGAAGTTACAGCTGAAGATATTGTTTCAAGAACACCCTCAATAATCTGAGGCTTTACAGCAAGAAATACATATTTGCACATTGAAACAAGTTCTGTTTCACTTGAGCAGGATTTAACATTGTATTCAGTAAGTGCCGAAACTTTTGAAGAATCAGGGTCAAAAGCAAATATTTCTGCGTTTACAGATGATTTGGAAATACCTTTCATAATGGCAGAACCCATATTTCCGGCACCTATGAAACCGATTTTAATACTCATGGACAAAAACTCCTTTATAATAAAAATTTCTGAAAAAATCAGAATTTATACTATTATACTACATTATGCACAAAATTGCAAGTATATTTTTGTTAAAAAAACTTGAAAATAAATTCAGAATATGTTATAATAAACACTATTGAATTACTATGATTTTCTGAATCACAAATTATGCTTGACTATTCTGAAATTCATGATATAAT
>CAZTUV010000241.1:0-2682 GCA_964616595.1 uncultured Alistipes sp. | reverse complement strand
ACATATATATTATAATGTGATATAATTTTATTTATCAAAGAAGAAAGGATTTTTTTCATGGATTTTATCGAAGTACTTAAAGCTGTAATTTTAGGAATAGTGGAGGGAATAACTGAATGGCTACCAATAAGCAGTACAGGACATCTTATTCTTGTAGATGAGTTCCTGAAACTTAATGTAACAGATTCTTTTAAGGAAATGTTTGATGTTGTTGTGCAATTGGGTGCAATTATGGCAGTTGTTATTATTTTCTGGAAAAAACTGTTTCCATTTGGAAAAAAAGATAATAATTGTCCATTAAGCAGTGACGGAATCGGGTCATACATAAAAACTGATATTTTTCAGATGTGGTTCAAAGTTTTGGTTGCTTGTATTCCGGCGGCAGTAATAGGTTTGCTTTTTGATGACTGGCTGAATGAACATTTTTATAATGCAATTGTTGTTTCAATAGCATTGGTAGTATTTGGTGTGGCTTTTATAATTGTTGAAAATTGGAATAAATCACGTAAACCAAAAGTAAATAAAATTGATGAACTTACTTATAAATCGGCATTAATAATAGGTATGTTTCAGTTAATAGCAGCTGTTTTCCCAGGAACTTCACGTTCAGGTGCTACAATAATTGGTGCGTTACTTATAGGAATTTCAAGAACTGTTGCAGCTGAATTTACATTTTATCTTGCAGTTCCGGTAATGTTTGGTGCAAGTCTGCTTAAGCTTATAAAGTATGATGGTGGTTTTACTGTTCAGGAAAGTGTTATTCTTGCTACCGGAATGATTATAGCATTTGTAGTGTCAATATTTGTCATAAAATTCCTTATGGATTACATAAAAAAACACGATTTTAAAGTTTTTGGCTGGTATAGAATAGTTCTCGGAGCATTGGTTCTGATGTATTTTACGCTTATAAGATAAAGATATCCCCTTATTCGACGTTTTTATTATTGTCGGATAAAGGGGATTTTATTATATAAATATGAATTCACTTTTTGAGTATCCAATAGTACCATTATAATTTACAACATACCAGCCATTTGTTTCACCATTAATCATAACTGTTGCACCATTTGGAATGGAACTTATTATACCGGAACTTATATCAGGCAGTTTTCGTATATTTAAACCAGAGCCGTCTGTTATAACAGTTCCCCAGCGTACAGCAGTAGGAAGAACAAGTGGTATTCCAAAGTAATCGCAGATTGAATTAGCTATATTTCTTGCTATTATATCAAGATTATTTTTTAGCCATGCTTCATCGGCATAGTTGTCATGGTAGCCTAATTCGCATAAAACAGCAACGGCTTTTGTACGGAGAACCTCACCAAGGCTTGATGTGGGAACAGCGTTAACTTTATCCGGTAAGGGATAGATACTTTTAAGATTATTAGCTATTATATTAGCAAGATATTCACTGTCGTTGCTTCTGGGAGCAAAATATATGTCAATTCCCCTTAGTTTGCCGGCAAGATGTTCAGGGGAGGCGTTGGTATGAAGTGCTAAATGCACATCGTAATAAGCAGAATTTGAATCTTTTATAGCACCATCAACATTTCGGGTCGGGTCATTGCGAACGTAGTAGATTCCACTTGCTCTGAAATATGGTTCTATTCTATCTGCAAGCAGGTTCATATATAATTCTTCATTGCCACTGGTAGCATATTGATTCCATTCTTGTGTTGATGGGCTTAGAAATACCTTTGGCATAAAAATACAATCCTTTCGGTAGAATTAGGTTTATATCCCAATAATATTTTATGCCACATCACAAAAAGTGTTACTTTAGTTGGGTTGACCGACACGGTGTCGGAGATTATCTTCTTTTAGTTTTCTTCCTTCTGCTATAAGGGATTTCATAGTTTCTGAGTCATGATTTTGAAGTGCATCACGATATTTAAGAAGATTTCCTATAAGTGTATCGAGTTCAAATTGCAAGTTATCACAATTTTGCATAAATAAATCAGTCCACATATTTTCGTTCATTGTTGCAATTCTTGTCATATCCTGAAAGCTTCCGCCACTGAAACCACATTCAAGACCGAGTTCCGGACTTTTTACATATGCACTTGAAACAATATGGGCAAGTTGTGATGTATAGGCAATCATTTTATCATGATTTTCCGGATTTGTGACAACTATTTTTCCTGCACCTATTTCAGATGAGAGTTTTTGTAAAAGCTTGATGTCGTCATCTTTGCTATCATCGAAAGGTGCAATTATAAAGTTGGCTTTAACAAATAAATCGGGGCTACTATTGGAATAACCACCAAATTCTTTTCCAGCCATAGGGTGGATACCTAAATAACGGAGGTTATTTTGTTGTGCTATATTTTTCATACGTTCAGAAAAATCGCCTTTTATTCCGCACACGTCAGTTATGAGAGTACTTTTACTGAATTTCTCGGCATTTTCGGCAAAAAACTTTTCAGCCGTTTCAGGAAATAGAGATATAATAACTAAATCAAAATTATTATAGTTTCCGTCAAAAGCATAGTCAATAGCAATGTCACGAAGGGCATTTTGTTCGATATCGTGGTTTATATCACAACCTGTAACTGTATGATATGTGTATTTTTTGAGAGCTTTGCATATTGAACCACCAATAAGACCAAGACCAACAACAAGAATATTCATAGAAAATCAGACCTTTCTTTAAAATATATAAATATTATATCGCTTTAAACA
>CAZTUV010000240.1:0-2721 GCA_964616595.1 uncultured Alistipes sp. | reverse complement strand
ACCTATATCTATAATAGGGTCTTGCAAAAAAATGTAGATGATGTTCTTTTGTTAAAGGAGTACCCAATGGAGGTATAAATAATGAAAATTTGTTTTTTTCCACACTATAGTTTTAGTAATAGAGATGGTGCAACTTTATCAATGTACAATATAATTGATGAATTGTTAGATCGTGGTCATGAGATTGTTGTTATTCTTCCGAATAAAAACCATTTAGATGAACATTTGAAAGATGGTCGAATTGATTATATTTATGTTCCTATGTATAGCATGAGAATGTTGATTGACAAACTTACATTTACTTCACGTGCTAAATTTGAAATGAAATATATATACAATCAATTGTGTGTTCAAAAAATTGTTAATTTACTAAAGAATAAAAATATAAATTGTATTCATATCAATGGATTGGATAGTTCCGTGGGTGCACAGGTTGCTTTAAAATTAAATATTCCATATGTATGGCATATTCGTGCATTTATAGAAGATGATTTGGGAAAAAAACTTTGTCATAAACAAAAATTATATAAATATGTAAAAAATGCCAATGCTGTAATTGGTATTTCTAAAGACATTCAAATTAAATTTGAAAGAGAATTAGGACGTTCTGTAAAATTAGTTTATAATGGAATACCACAGGAAATGTATGATTTACCAGAACATGATATTATGACTAGAAAAGAAGTCAAGATGTTGCTTGCGGGAAGGATATCTGTGCAAAAAGGACAGATTATAGCTGTAAAGGCAATTGAACATCTCAAAAATGCTGGAATTCATAATGTGAGTTTAACTCTTATCGGGCAGGGTGAGACGAAAGAGTATCTTCAATATGTTAAGGAATATATACATGATCATGATATCGAGAAAAATATCAAAGTTATGGATCATAATGATAATTTACTGGAAATTAGAAAGGAACATGACATCGGACTAATATGTTCTCAAAGAGAAGCATTTGGCAGAGTCACTGTTGAAAATATGATGGCGGGATTATTAGTGATTGGAGCTAATAGCGGAGGAACTCTGGAAATAATAACAGATGGTGAAGATGGATATCTTTATGAAGTTGATAATTCACAGAATCTTGCTGATTTGCTTATCAAAGTATTAAATAATAAAGAGGAAGCTAGGTTAATTGCTAAAAAAGGGTACAAACATTCAATTGAAAAGTATTCTATAAAACGTGTTGTCGATGAAGTTCTTTCTGTTTATAGAGAAGTCACAGGAATAGATATGCATAAAGTCAAGGGGAAATAATAGAAATGGAATACTTATGTGTGGTGATGTCTGCACTTCTTACAGTTTTCTTCTATTTAATAACAAAAAAATTTATAATGCAGGAACTATTTTTCTTGGTTATTGGGCTATTATTGTATTCTTGGCAAGTTTAAATCTTGATAATGCTGCTCCAGTAGGACAGAGTAGTTATGGTTTAATTCTTTTAGAATTAATATCTTTTGCTGTGGGATGCTTTTTTGTATACATATCAAGCATAAGTCAAGAATAAATAATGAATACAATTATTAACAATTGGTATTTTATATGTATACAGTAAAGACAAAAGTAACTTTTATAGTTGTAATAGGATGTGAGATAAAATGCAATTTAAAACACGAAAATGGACTTCAAAACAAATTTTTTACTATTTAATAACGTTTTTGTTTTTAACAGTAATGATTTGTCCTGATCTTGTTTCTTTTTATTCTTTAATACATTATATTAGGATACTTCAAAATATCTTTTCTATTGTTGCTGTAATTTTATTGGGGTATTATTATCGAAACCGTTTTTTTAGAGTTACACTCTATTTATTTGGAGTATTTTTGTTGGCAACAATCATTAATGATTCTAATTATCCAAGTGTACTATATTACTTTAGCAAAAGTTTTGGATTGATCATGATTTTGCATTATTTTCATAGGATGGAAGAGATGGGTTGCTGGAGGGCATTGTCTGATTACTTTGCTTTGAGTATCTATCTTAATACATTAATAACTATCGTATATCCTCAAGGTTTTATTACTACACAAAGTATTAATCTATTTGATAAAGGTATTTATCTCTTAGGAGAACGTAATCAGATAATGCCATATTATTTGATTGCGATTACTTTGTCTAAGGTCTATTTTGAATTATCAGGAGAAAAGAAAAGTCGTGTTCTGTTCCTTTTCTTATCAGCTTTCATGAGCGAATTTATCTACAGATCGTCAACGGCTATGATTGGATTAACAGTGTTTATATTAATTTATTTTATTGATTTTAGATTCTTGTTTAATCGGATAAAAGATATGCATTGGAATCGACAACGTTTGCTTATCATGGGAGGTATTATAGCATTCTTATATTACTTGGTTGTTATATTTCGAATACAGAACTATTTAAATGACCTTATATTCTTATTTTTCAAAAAAGATGCAACGTTTTCAACACGGACGATTATATGGGATTCTGCTTTACAGATGATAAATGAAAGTCCTGTTTTCGGATATGGAGGAACAGCAACAAAATATATTACAATTGGACAATATGTTTTCAATTGCCATAATATATTTTTACAGATGATGCTTATGGGTGGAAGTATTATGACTGCCATGTTTATTTGGTTGATCATATTAGCAATAAATAATGCCTCAAAAATAGATAGCAGAAATATACAAAAGTCTTATGTGGCATTATTATTTGCTTTTTTTATTATGTCGATGACAGAGGTTTATGCTATAT
>CAZTUV010000239.1:0-2722 GCA_964616595.1 uncultured Alistipes sp. | reverse complement strand
ATATTATATAAAAAAAGTCCAGATTTATACTGGATCTTTTTCAACAGACTGAGAGAACACTTCGGTGTTCTCTTTTTTTAAAAGATACAAAAAAATCTCCTTTTACTGGATTGTCCAATAAAAGGAGATTTAATATTTTTTTAATTACACACCGTATTTAGCAGTTGCAACTGGTACACCAGGGCCCATTGTTGAAGTAACTGTGCATGACTTAAGGTAAGTACCCTTAGCAGCAGCAGGTTTAGCCTTAACGATAGCGTCCATGAGAACTGAGAAGTTTTCTTCAAGCTTAGCAGAACCAAAAGAAGCTTTGCCGATAGGGCAGTGAATGATGTTTGTCTTATCAAGACGGTATTCAATCTTACCAGCCTTAGCTTCTGTAACAGCCTTTGCAACGTCAGGAGTTACAGTACCAGCCTTTGGGTTTGGCATAAGACCACGAGGGCCGAGAACCTTACCAAGACGACCAACAAGACCCATCATGTCAGGTGAAGCAACAACAACATCAAAATCCATCCAGTTTTCTTTCTGGATTTTTTCGACCATGTCCATACCGCCAACATAATCAGCACCAGCAGCCTGAGCAGCTTCGTATTTATCTTCCTTGCAGAATACAAGCACTCTTACATTCTTACCAGTACCATTTGGAAGAACAACTGCACCTCTTACCTGCTGGTCAGCGTGTCTTGAGTCAACGCCAAGACGAATGTGTGCTTCAATAGTTTCATCAAACTTAGCCTTTGCGTTCTGGCAAACTAAGTCGAGAGCCTCTGTGGACTCATAAAGCTTTGAAAAATCGACAGTCTTTGCACTGTCAACGTATCTTTTGCCGTGTTTCATTATATTTCCTCCTGTTTAAGTGGTAGTACCGCACTGCTTATAGCAGAACGGTTAGCGGAATTTTCCTCCCACCGTTTAGAAGTCGGAATGAGAAAATAAACTTTCTCTTTCGTCATTCAAAAATTGATTAGTCAACAACTACAACGCCCATAGAACGTGCAGTACCAGCAATCATGCTCATAGCTGCTTCGAGTGAACCTGCATTAAGGTCAGGCATTTTCTGTTCAGCGATTTTCTGAACCTGTTCCTTAGTGATGTTAGCAACCTTTGTCTTATTAGGAACTCCTGAACCGCTGTTGATATTGCAAGCCTTCTTGATGAGGACAGCAGCCGGAGGAGTCTTTGTTATAAATGAGAATGAACGGTCTGCATAAACAGTGATTACAACCGGGATAATCATGCCGATATCGTTCTTTGTTCTCTCGTTAAATTCTTTTGTGAATGCCATGATATTAACACCATGCTGACCGAGTGCCGGACCAACTGGTGGTGCAGGAGTAGCCTTTCCTGCTGCGATTTGAAGCTTAATGTAGCCAACTACTTTCTGTGCCATGTATTCGCACCTCCATAAATGTGGTAAATGGCGAGGCAAGAATTATTTTACCTCTCCCACTGAAGTCTTTTGACTTCTTTTTGACCTGAACTAATCCTCCACTGTTACTACCTGATTAATAGGCAGAGTCGTGGGGGTTTCACGACCGAACATTGAAACAAGTAAATTAACTGTGCGGTCTTCGATGTTGATACTTTGAACGACACCTATAAAGCCGTCCATAGCAGTACCTGAAATCTGAACGCTGTCACCCACTTTGAAGTTTACTTCAACGGAAGAAACATCGATACCAAAGAGTTTTTTAACTTCTTCTTCACTAAGTGGAGTCGGGTCAGATGCAGGGCCTACGAAACCTGTACAGCCTCTGGTATTTCTTACGATATACCATGTATCATCAGTAACAACCATTTTAATAAGGACATAACCGGGGTAGGTTTTACGTTCTACCTCTTTGGTTTTGCCATCGGTGATTTCCGTCACCTTTTCAGTAGGAACTCTAACTTCTTGGATAAGCTCATGAAGCTTGCGGTTTTCAACAATTTTTTCAATGTTCTGGGCCACTTTATTTTCATAGCCTGAGTAAGTGTGTACAACGTACCATCTTGCTGCTTCTGACATTACAAATCCTCCTTAGAATTTCCGTTCTGATTATTGGTAAATAAACCTGAGCAAAGCGAGGAAACCCTCGTCAAGAAGTCCTACAAGGACAGCTGACATTGTTATAACTCCCACAACGACAGAAGTATTTGTTATAACAGTTTTCTTTGTAGGCCATACTACCTTTTTGAATTCGACATTTAAGTCATGAAACCATTTTCTGACCTTACCCATTTCCTTTTTTTCGGAATTTTTCTTGTCAGATTTTTTATTTGCCTTAGAATCAGCTGTTTTATTGGATTTTTTATCTTCTTTAACAGCAGTTTCCTTAGCGGGTTTCTTTTTTTCGGGAGTTGTTTTTTCTTTTTCTTTAGCCATTAGAAATGTGCCTCCCGATTACTTTGTTTCTTTGTGAAGAGTATGTTTACGGCAGAACTTGCAATGCTTGTTCATTTCAAGTCTATCGGGGTCATTCTTCTTGTTTTTCTTAGAAACATAGTTGCGCTGCTTGCATTCTGTACAAGCTAAAGTAACCTTTACTCTCATATCGGCACCTCCTGAATTAGTCTTCTTCCGAACAAACGGAATAGGTCTGTTTGCCTCCCTCAGGCAGGGTAAAAAATAAAACCCCGAACGAGGTAAGTTAATTATATCATGTAATTTTGCCTTTGTCAAGAGTTTTATAGAAATTTTTTATATTATTTATTAAATTGGATATATACTATATTAAAT
>CAZTUV010000238.1:0-2780 GCA_964616595.1 uncultured Alistipes sp. | reverse complement strand
CTCTTAACAACATATTTTTACCTTTGATATTATTTTAGCATATGGATATAATATTTATACGGAGATAATCCGCAATATTCAATAAGGGAATATCAGCCTATGATAAAAAAAGTATTTCCTGCATTAGCGGTTTTAATGGCAGGAACAGTTCCTGCAACTGCTGTTTACGCTGTCGATAACACAAAAATCGGTTACGGACAGGGAACAGCTGTTGCCGAAAATAATCGTCCAATTGATGCACTATCATTCAATGACCGCTATTGCGATTACGACGCTTATGCAATTTCAAATGACGAAAAACGTATAATAATAACTTTTGACCAGGGATATGAAAATGGCTATACAGAAAAAATCCTTGATACTCTTAAAGAAAAGAATGTTAAAGCAATATTTTTTCTTACAGGAGACTATGCAAAAAAGGAAACAGCCCTTGTAAAACGTATGATTGAAGAAGGTCATGTACTTGGAAATCATGGTATGCGTCATGCAAGTCTGCCCACTTTGTCAAAAAAAGAAGCAGAAGAGGAAATTATGTCCCTGCATAATTATGTAATGAATAATTATGGCTATCAGATGCAATATTTTCGGTGTCCATGCGGTGAATACTCTGAACAGGCACTGGAAACAATCCAAGAATGTGGTTATAAAACATTATTCTGGAGTTTTGCATATGTGGACTGGAAAACCGACAATCAACCTAATCCGGATACCGGACTGAAAAAACTGACAGAAAACGCACATGGTGGCGAAATACTTCTGCTACACTCTGTATCTTCAACTAATGCCGAAATATTAGGAGAAGTTATTGATAATTTCAGAAATCAAGGATTCATAGTATAACACCAAAATGGACGTATCAAAAAAAGGTACGTCCATAATTTTATACTATTTTGTTTTTTCCAGAACGTTTTGTTTAATATTTTTTTCTGTATTTTTTTGATTATCCGTTTTGTTAGTTTTATCTTCAAATATTTTTCCACATACAATATAAGCAAATATTGTAGCATCAAAAACAAATGATGTTGTTTTATCCATTAAAAAATCTCCTGTTTTGTTTTTAATTATTTATTGTAATACCACTATTCATCAGAATCAGATGATGGCTCGGTATATTGCGGAACGGTATAAGATGATGATTCAATATCATCAAGGTCAATATTTACAAGCATACCCCCGTCACTACCTGTAACTTTAGGCATTACGCCGTTCCATTTTTGAATTTGTTCATAGGCAATAACCTTAGATGTAAGTGATTGTTCAAGAAGTTCATTAGCATCTGCCTGTGCCTGTGCTTCTGCAAGAATAGCTTCTGCTTCTGCTTTAGCCGCAATTATTTTCTGTTCAGCCTCTGCATTTGCAATAACAATAGCCTGCTCCTGTTCTGTTTTTGTTTTAAGCAAATTTTGTTCAGCGACTTGTTTAGCCTCAATAGCATTATTGAATTCCTCTGAAAAATCAAAATTTACAATATTAAATTTTTCTATGTATACACCATAATCATTAAGTTTATTTTCAAGAGTAGTTTTTACTTCTTCCCCTACTGTCTGACGTTCTGTTATAAGTTCTTCAGCCGTATAATTTGCTGTTACAGATTTGAAGGATTCCTGTACCAATGGAGTCATAAGAACCGTCTGATAATCTATACCTACATTTTTATACATATCAGGTGATTTATCAGAAATAAGCCTGTAATTTACAGCAAGCGTACTACTTACAGTCTGTAAGTCTTTTGATACGGCAGATGCAGGAGTTTCATATACCTGAATCTTGTTTGACATATTTTCGACCGATTGAATAAAAGGTATTTTTAAATGAGCCCCCTCCTGAAATGCACCATCAGAAACTTTTCCAAGAGTTATAACAACACCTGTATTACCAGCAGGAACTATTGTGAATGATGATGCTATTATTACAACAGCAACAACACCAATAACAGCCCATTTAACAGCTTTAAAACTTCTTTTAACAGAGCCGTCCCTATTCATTTCTTGTATTTTAGCCATAATAAAATTTCTCCTTAATAATTTTGCATCTCGTCAAGTATTACGGTCAGAACTTTATCCATTTCTTTTTTTAAACACGAACTTCTGTATCCCATAATCATAACAAACATTGCATTATGTAATTTATATTCATCTGAATGTATATGTATCTCATGTGCATATTCATTCAATTCACGTGCAATAAGTTTTTTTACAGTATTTGCATCAAAAGCACCTTCATCTTCGGCAGTAAATATAATTTTACAAAGTATATTATACCATACATCATCGTCTATAATATCATCTGATGTATCTTCAACGTCACCATTTACATATACCATAAGATTAGCTATATCTTCAAGTTTCATGGAATCTCTCAATATATTTATAAGAAGTATTCTTAAAACCTGTTGACGAGAATATTTTTTTCCATGTGTGGGGGCAACCCAGCCACGCTTTATCCAATTTTGAATGGTACTGCCAGTAAGTCCAGTTAATTTAGATAGCTGTGAAAGGGTAAGTCCTCCAGTTGCTTCAAGTACTGGTGAAATTACTGAAAAAGCTTCATCTCTTGCCTGTTCGGTAAATTTAAGTGTCGTTCCGGGAATATATCTATTCATAATCTTTAGCTCCTGTTTTGTGATAATCAGATTATACCATAGGTTCGCATGAACTTCAAACGCTATCTTCTGAGTTTTTTCTGGAAAATTATGCATTTTTTATAATATATCTCTTTATTTTTAAGTTTTTCAAAGATTTTTGAATTCTATTATTTTGATTTATTACGTTTAATTATAT
>CAZTUV010000237.1:0-2782 GCA_964616595.1 uncultured Alistipes sp. | reverse complement strand
GTTAATATATGATAGGAGGATAATATTTTAAGCATACCTATATTTTTTTAGTATATCATAAAACTTTAAGGTTGTCAATCTTGTTCTCATCTATTTTTATGTTTTAATAGAAAATTTAAAAAACGCTTTACTTTTATGTGATAATATGTTAAAATGTAAAAGAGGGATAATAAAGCCATTAGGCGGATAGGAGTATAATATATGATTAATAAAATTAAATCTGAGAGTATGGATTTGTTGTTTGAAGCCATTCTTACCCTTGAAAACATTGATGACTGTTATAAGTTCTTTGATGACCTTTGTACAAGTATAGAACTGAAATCATTTGCTCAAAGACTTCAGGTTGCCAAATTACTTGATGAGCATAAAGTTTACAATAATATAGTTACTGAAACAGGGGTTAGTACTGCCACAATAAGTAGGGTACATCGTTCCTTAAAAGATGGCAATGATGGATATAATATAGTATTTAGTCGTCTTAAAGAAAAGAATATTATCAAATAAGATTAAAATGTTTAAGGGCATTGTAAATACCGTTTTCCTCAATCGGAGATGTTATATAAGAAACATACGGATATAATTTTTCAGCACCACCCATTGCTATGCTATTGGGAACAGCCTGTAACATTGGCAAATCGTTCATACTGTCACCGATTGCATAAGCATCTTCAATAGATATGTTAAGTTTCTTTAAAATAATATTAATAGCAGTAGCCTTTGTATAGCCGAGGGGGACGTTTTCATAGAAGCCGTTTCCCCTGTCTATAATAGAAAAATTCTCTTCTGCTTTTTTTTTGAATAATTCAAAATTACTTTTTGGGTTTGTCCACATAACGAATTTATCGAATATAAAGTCTTTGTCTTTAGTTTTTCCGATATCCATATTATCGTTTACATAGTTAACCATGAAGTCATCAAATTGTGGATTACTGATTGCTTTGTCATCGAAAAAGTATTTATTACTGTTTTCATACACTGGTGTTATGCGACATTCTCTGATAAGTTCGACGATTTCATTGCATAATGATTTTTCTGGTGTATGGTGTAGAAGTATTTTTTTATCATATTCAATGTATGTACCGCAACCACATAAGTATCCGTCAAAATCAAGTTTACGGATTTCAGGTGGTATGTTAAATATAGTACGTCCGCTGTTTATAAAAGTAAGGTTTCCCTTTTGGCGTGTAAGCGAAATAGCTTCACGAGTGCTTTCCGGAATATAGAATCTTCCGTCTTCAGTAGCGATAGTACCATCGATATCAAAGAAAATAACTGACATATGTAATCTCCTTTTAAAAAATATTATAAATCAAGGCAGGTGAGAAAAATTTTACATATATATCATGGCAATGGTAAAGGCAAGACTACTTCAGCAATTGGTCTTGCCATAAGAGCAGTCGGAGCAGGTTTAAAAGTAAGTTTTGTGCAGTTTTTGAAAAACGGCAGTTCTTCTGAAACAGATATACTCAAATACGTTGGTATAGAATATATTTGTTGTGAAACTTGTAATAAGTTTGTTTTTCAGATGAGCGAAAGTGAAAAAGTATTTTTAAAATCAGAATATAATAAAATATTACAACAAGTATTCAGTAGTGATGCCAATATAATTGTGCTTGATGAATTTCTTGATGTATATAATTTAGATATGATAGATAAAAGTTCTGCCGATTGCATACTCAATACAGAAAAGGAAGTAATTCTGACAGGACGCAATCCGGCAGAAATATTCATAAATAACGCCGATTATATCAGCGAAATAAATTCAATTCGTCACCCCTATGAAAAAGGAGTACCTGCTCGTAAAGGAATAGAGTTTTAAGAATGTAAGATATTACGCATTTCATTTGCGAGATTCATATCATTTTCAGACACCTTGATATTTGTAAAAAATTGTTGTCCGTCGGCGGTAGTAATTTTAACTTCAACTATGCTGTCCTTGTTTGTTTCCTGAAGAGCTTTTCTGACGAACATAATAAATTTAGGGTGGTCGTCTTTGAAATTTTTAACTAGTGGTTTAAGTTTAACTAAAGATAAAGGGTTCATTTTAATACCTCCGGATAATAATAGGCTGACTAAATAATGTCAGCCTATTGTTTTTATTTTTTTATGAGTGATTTACCAGTCATTTCAGCTGGTTGTGGCATTTCAAGAATTTCAAGCATAGTTGGAGCGAGGTCTGCAAGTACGCCATCATCACGAAGTTCGCAATCATATCCAACGCAGAAAAGAGGCACTGGATTTGTTGTATGTGCTGTAAATGGGCTGCCATCTGGTTCATACATTTTATCTGCATTACCGTGGTCAGCTGTAATAAGAGCCGCACCACCCTTTGCGAGTATAGCGTCGACCATTTTACCAACGCAGGTATCAACAGCTTCAACAGCAGCGACAGCGGCATCGAATATACCAGTATGGCCAACCATATCGCAGTTTGCGTAATTAAGGATAATTACATCATACTTATCAGCATTTATAGCATCGACAACGGCATCACAAACTTCATAAGCACTCATTTCAGGTTTAAGGTCGAAAGTTTCAACATCAGGAGATTTTATAAGTATTCTGTCCTCTCCATCGAACTGTTTTTCTTCACCGCCATTAAAGAAGAAAGTAACATGAGCATATTTTTGAGTTTCAGCTATACGGAGTTGAGTTTTACCAGATTTGCTGAGATATTCACCAAGAGTCATTGTAAGCTGTTCTGGTGGATATGCAACAGTAACATTAGGCATAGATGCATCGTATTGAGCCATGCATACAAAATGAAGATTAGATAAAGTAT
>CAZTUV010000236.1:0-2851 GCA_964616595.1 uncultured Alistipes sp. | reverse complement strand
ACTGTTGATTTTGTCTTTGTATAGCTCGATTGTTGACATTATATAACCGTCCTTTAATTTAAAATGTGCCACGAAGTAAGCTCCGTGGCATATTGACAATTACTTGCTTACAGACTTCTTCTACGTTTCCGATTAGAACCTTTTTTTCTTATATGTAATTTTACATACTATAGTAAAGTTATTGCTTTGTAAGTTAAATTAACAGTTCTTCACTTATAATAAGTATTTAATTATAAAAGGTGCAGAATTACAAGAGTTATCAGAGCACAATGCAATCACGGCATTGTTATTATCACGTTTCACCATTCTACCAGCATTGTACCTATAAGATTCATGAGGGGGATATAAGTACCTTATGGTATTACCACTAGAAATAATCTGGATATTTCTTTCGCTTATTCTAACAATTGTATTGTCATTAAAACAAGTCTTACAATATATCAAATCGCTCGATATACGCTCCCTAGGATCTTCAATTATGTTTATGTTCATCTTTCTCAATTTCTTATTTTTATAATCAAAAAGAACATATTCTCCATCCTGAACAGTTAAAACGGTAGTATTAGTCGAATCATATGCATAAACATCATATTCCAAAAGTTCTCTAAAATGATTCTTTAAAGAATCATTTGAACTACTTGAAAGTTTCTCAACTGTACCATTTGCTAAATCTATCTTTATGCAAATTTCACCATTATCACCTAAAAGATGCACATTGTCCTCATTCCACTCAAACAACTCTAAGAAATAAATATCAGAGAAGCTGTTCATTTCAATTCGCTTTATCTCTAGAAAATCCAGATCAACAAAGAATATGCACTCATTTTCATAACAAAATAATAATATCTTATTATCCGATGTAATAGAATGCCCTATTACAATATCATCACCGAGTTCTATAGCCCTTACTATATTAAAATCAAAATCTAATATAAATAGTCCTCGATAACAGTCATTTAAAACAATATAATCAGATGTTACATCAATAAAATACAATTCCTCAAATTCCTTTTTCAGCTGCATAATATCACCCATTTTACTTTATTTTTAATGTTTTTGAAGGATCTGCTGTTCCCGGAATTATTTCTCCAGTAATAGGATTTGCTTCACCGAGATGAACTCCCTGTCGATTAAATACTTCCAAATGAGCACTTTCTCCAGTATGAAAGGTATCACGATAATAGTAATTACCGTCCTTTCCTTTATATACAGCAGCCCCTTTAACACGCAAACTTGTTTTGGCATATTTACTTTTATCTGAAAGAACGGTTTCCTTGTCTTGAGGAACACGTTTTTCATTAATATATTTTTCTGCATTATGTACCCAAACTTTATTTTCACCGACAAAGTAAGTATGATAATCCTTAACTTTAAAATTGTATACTGTTATAAAGTCCTCGCACTCTTCTGTATAACAGCTATCTACAGATAAATCCTCACCATTAACGCTGATGAGCTTATCTCCAATAAGCAAATTACCTGCTTCAATGAATCCCCTGCCCTGTACATAAAACGGATGGTCCGCAGTTGAAATTATCTCCTCGCCGCTAATTGTGAGGTGAACCAGTCTATCAATTTTACGAATATAAGTTTCAAGAACAGGTTTATACTCTGTTTTTAAAGTATCTGGATCAGTTGAAAGTACAAAATCGCCTACTTTTATTGTTTCGATAGCAGCCAAACCATTTACTGTTGCTACTAATGTTCCTGCTACAAAACAGGTAGATGCCTTTACATATCCACCTGAAAAAGCCGCTGTACCAGAAATGGCAAGTTGGAATGCATTATAGATTGAATTTGAATGTGCTTTATGATTCAGCTCTGATATTAAACCTCCAATATTAGGATCAACCAGTCCAAGGTATACACCTGTATCTTGATAAAGTCTATTCTGAAAATCATTAGCAAGAGCTGTAATATCGAATGCAGTCATACCAAGAGCAATTTTACTTGAAACTGAAAAAATATTGGTCATTAAGGTGCTGCATCCAAAAGCTTCTCCAGCTATAGCTCCAATACCACCCAAGCCACCAAAAAGTCCGCCAATCATCATTCCGTCTTTTGTTCCGTTAATGATTCCAGGTAGTATACCTTCTATTCCATATTGCGCATAACCTGATATTCCACCAATAGCAGCACCACTTATAGCTCCTATCAGCATTCCTGTAAGAATTCCTGTTCCTATGCCTTGTAAGCCAGGGACGAAAAGACAAACTACAGCAACGATAATTTCAATTGCCAGAACGATTTCTTTCCAGTGTTCCTTACACCACTCGCCAACATCTTCAAGCTTATCGCAGAACTTCTCCCAATCCGATTTCTCGCTGTCTGGTTTAAGATAATCATACTCCTTATAAAATTCGTCTTTCGCTTTCGCAACAGCTGAAGACGCAGAGTTGTCACACTTTATCGTAAGGTCAATAAAATCATTGACTTCCTTGCGAGTAGCTTCCAGTCCGGCAATCTGCTGTTCCTGAGTCTGTGAAGATGAGGATATTTTACTTACAATACTATCGCAGACGCTGCTGTTGATGCCGAGAATTTTCGATTTCAGAGCGGATAAATCTGTACAATAATCACTTACTGCTGTTTTCGCCTGTTCTATAAAGTTCGACATACTGTTGATTTTGTCTTTGTATAGCTCGATTGTTGACATTATATAACCGTCCTTTGAATTTAAAATGTGCCACGAAGTAAGCTCCGTGGCACATCGACAATTACTTGCTCACAGACTTCTTCTTTCTAATGATTATAATAATAGCTGAAATTGCTACAACTGCTATAACTCCACATAGGATTCTGAACCACAGGCAGTATAATAAGCCTACCTGGATTGATGAAATTTCCTGTA
>CAZTUV010000235.1:0-2884 GCA_964616595.1 uncultured Alistipes sp. | reverse complement strand
ATTTTGATAATTACAATATTACTTATAATAAAAAGGTTGCATGATTTATTACCACGCAACCTTTCGGTCATATTAAACCTCAATGCTTATATCAGCGACCACCAGGGCCACCCATTGAACCATTACCATTATTATTTCCATTGCTGTTTGAACTAATCTCTGTACCACCGGATATAGTTCCGCCATATCCCGCTTTGAAATTATTTGTTCCGCCATTGAAATAAGTTGTACCACTAAGAGTGCCACCTGTATAAGCCTTAGTACCATTGCCACAAAGAACAATAGCTGCTGCTGAATTTACAAAACTCATAGTACCTACAACAGTTCCTGACGAATCAGCTAATGTAACAGTAGTTCCTGCTCCAATTGATGCTGAAGTATTGCATACAGCATAAGTTGCCGGAATACTTTCACTGAACATATCACTGCTACCACCAGCAATAACCGTACCACCATTATAATTCCAGGTAGTATCACAGTCAATAGGAGAGTTTCCGCCGCCAGTTTGTGAAACAAATACATAACCACCATTTACAGTGAGAGTTCCATTAGAATCAAGACCGTCGCCAGCTGCATTTACATAGGTATAACCGCCATTAAATACAAGTGTCTGTGAGCCACCGCCCATTCCGCCTTGATTCCAGCCACCAGGCTGTTGGCTACCCGAACCGTCAGTACCACCAGCTGCATTATAACCATCATCGGAAGATGTGACAAGTATAGTACCACTATTCACTTCTACATCAACGCCTTCAACGCCTTCATATGACTTAATTATGTCAACATAAGGAGCATCAAAACCATTTCCTTCAATACCAATAACAACCTTTGTATCTGAATGAATACCGTCATCACCACTTGAAAGAGTCATAGAGCCGTCATTTATACTAATAGTTCCAGATGCATGAATTGAATCGTCCGTTGAAGTAACAGTAATTATACCACCATTAATTGTAATTGAACCTTCTGTTTCAGTGCCGGTAGTGTCATCAGTAACGCCAGCTTTAAGTCCCTTTGCACTTTCAGAGGTGCTTGAACTATTGCCTTCTCCCCAGCCACCGAAATTTCCGCCCCAACCAGAGTTACCTCCAGATGACGTAGCAGGACAAGTTGTTGTAATATCGATTGTACCACCATTTACAGTGAGATTTCTGGAGGCATGAATAGCATCGGAATATGAAGTCACTGAAACCGTACCACCATTTATAGTAATATAGCCTTTTGACTCATCATCTGTTTCATTGGACTTTATACCTTTTCCGCTTTCAGATTTTACAGTGACGCTCAGTGTACTGAAATCTGTATTATCAGCATTTCCGATAGTAACGCTGTCTTTGCCTCTGATAGCGTCATCAACGGCATTTACAGTAATATTTCCGTTATATATTTTTATATCATTCTTTGAAACAATACCATCTTCTGTATTTCCGTTTACAGTAAGACTTCCGGAGCCTTTGATTTTAAGGTCGTCACGTGAGAAGATAGCAGCATTTATTTCATTTGTATCTCTGTCAGAATCCACATAAGTATCTGTATGCGATGTACCGTCAGAAATTGTATTTACAGTACCACTTTTAGCAACAATTTGCACTTCATCACCGATTGATGCAACATAAATAGGAGCTGATGTATCATTTGTCATACTTGCATTGGACAAGTCAAGTTCTACAACGCCTTCCGGATAAGTAGTTTTGTCAACATCAACTACAATTTGACCACCCTTGTTTTCGCCGGAAACAGCAAATACACCTGGTTTTGTAATAGTCACGATATTATTTACTACTGATGCAACGTCCTCCGGAGCATTTGTTGCCACAGAACTTGCAGAAAGAGTTATAGTATATTCATCAGCAGAAGGAGTGGTTGTACTGCCTGTTGTACCAGCCGGATTAACATTTTCAAATACAGTCACACCAGATGATACAGCAAAACTTTCAGAACCATCATGTGTAAAGTTTCCACCAGTACTGTTGTTCTTGAAAGTATACGAACCGACAGAAATATCAGAATTACTAAAAAGAATATATTTGTATTTTTTAACAAATTCTGTTTTTGTATCATTGTAAGTAAATGAATTAGCCTTTTTCCAAGTACCGTCACTGTTATCAGAATTATCAATACAATTAAATACAAGTGTATTCTGTGATGCAGTCAAAATAGATGTATCAGTCTGATTATCAGTAGCTGTTGCAATAACATAACCACCTGTTATATTAGTTCCGGTAACGCTTGTAAGACCTCTGTCACCACCTGCAACTACTGTACCACCTGAAATGTCAATAGTAGTTTCAGCCTGTATAGCATCGTTACCAGCCTTAATATTTAAAGTACCGTCTTTAATTTCCACATTACCCTTTGAGGACTTAAGACCATCGCCTTCTGCTTCAATATTAACTGTACCACCTTTGACTGTAACAGATGTTTTACCATTGATAGCATTTGTACTGTCTGCATCATTGAGAGTTGTAACATTAAGAATACCACCAGTAATCTTAATATCATTATTGCAGACAATAGCATTTTGAGTATTAGCAGTAACATTAAGAATACCAGTTCCAAGGTCACCGCCCTTTATTGTCATATCATCTTTAGCTTCTATAAGTGCATCAGAGTAAGCTGTATCACCGTCTGAAATAAAGTTTTCTGTACCATCAACAAGGTTAATGGAAGTATTTTCAGCATTTGTAATAAGAACGGCTGGTGCTGACTTTCCTGTAATATTAACGCCATTAAGGAAAATCTTTACTGTTTCAGCATCAAGAGTTTCATCTGGGATATCAACATTAATCTGACCATCATTAAGAGTACCATCTACATAAAAGCTTCCCGAATGGCTAATAGTTACTGTTGTACCGGATACTTCTGCATAATCGCCTTCAACTGT
>CAZTUV010000234.1:0-2898 GCA_964616595.1 uncultured Alistipes sp. | reverse complement strand
ATATTATGCAAATCTACATAATAATAAATCGTTGGTAAAATGCAAAAATATTATATAAAATTACTGTTTTTTGATGATATGCATATACTTTGAGTTATATTTTTGTAAGAAATATCAAAATTATGTATAAAATCTCTGCTAACTCTTGACTTTTTTTCTGATACATGATATACTTCAATAATAGATAATAGGATTTTATAATGGTATTATTGTGGATTAAATTAAAAAATAAAGCAAAATACGTCCCGATAAAATTAGGAGGATTGAATATGTTCTGTGAGAGATGTCGAAATGAACTCAGCCCCAATGCCGAAGTATGTCTGAAATGCGGAACTCCCGTTTCACGTAATGTGGCAGGATTTGAAAATACTATCGAAATAAAACGTGCACTTAAAGCAATGACAAATGAACACGGACAAGATATTGTAAAGGATTCAAATAAATTTGTCTCTCTTTTAAGGGACTATATTCCGGAATATGAAAAAGAATGTCGTCTCCTTAGAAATATGCTTCAAAATGGTGTTTTGATGAGTATGCTCCGTGAAAATGAACAGCAGAGCATTGCTATAATGAAAGCAAGAGAGTTTATGGTCTCTGAAATGTTCCTTTCGGAAAATGCAGCTGAATTTGTACTGGTGTGTTTTACATATATGCTTGGCTGGGAATATAATTCAACATTAATCGAAACTCCTAAGTCTCATCAGCTGGTAATAAATGAATCTCAAGAAGAAAAAGTTTCAGCTCCTAAAAAAGCTCCTATGCCTTTTGATATCGGTATAAAAGTTTTCAGACCAGCAGATGCTGCTAAATTCCGCCTTAAAGGTGCAGTCAGAGTTCCGGAAGGCTATACCAAACTTGATAGCTTTGCATTCGATGGCTTTGGATTTATGAAAACAGTTGAACTTCCATCAAGCCTTATATCAATAGGAGAATACGCATTTTCAGAATGTAAGAGACTTAAAAGTGTTGAAATTCCGTCAACTGTACAAGTAATAAAACAAGGTGCATTCAGCCAGTGTGGAAAACTTACCGTTGTAAAATTGCCCGATGGCGTTTTTGAGATAGAAGATAATACTTTCTCATTTTGTCATAGCCTTGAAATAATCGATATTCCGGAAAGCGTCAGCAGTATAGGCAGAGAAGCATTTTCGGGTTGTGAAAAACTCCGTAAACTTTTCTTGTCAGAAAATGTTAAATTTATAGATGAAGGAGCATTTTCATATTGTACATCTCTGGTGATAAAATGTTATGAAAATTCATATGTTCATCGCTATTGCATGGCGAATAACATAACAGTTGAAACAGTCGCAAAGGGAACACCATTTAGTAGACTGAATTCATAACATTACTTTATTGTCATAAAATATCAGTAAAAAAATAATCCTTCAATGCATATGAATTATAAAAGTTAATATTGTGAATATTTATTTTGAAAATTAAACTCAGGAAAGGACTGAATTGTATTGATAGAACTTAAAATTGGCGAAAAGGTAGAAATGGAATATGGCGGTTATGCAATAGTAAAAAAGATTTTAGGCAGTGGCGGTCAGGGTATAGTTTATCTTGTTGACTTCAATGGCGTTGATTATGCACTTAAATGGTATGATGTGGATAAAATAAAAAATGCAAAGGCATTCCGCAAAAATATTGAAAATAATATTAAAGACGGTGCTCCAAGTGATAAATTTCTGTGGCCTAAATATCTTACAAAAGAAAATGTTAACGGAACTTTTGGCTATATAATGGCATTACGTCCTAAAGAATATGATTCATTTGTTGATATTCTTAATACATATAAGCTGGATATTGATGAACTTACAGGTCGTGCTACAAAAGTCTCAGTACAGTTTTCCAGCCTTTACGCAATGGTTACAGCTGTAATTAATATTGTAAATGCATTCCGACAGCTTCATCGTGCCGGAAAAAGTTATCAGGACTTGAATGACGGCGGTTTCTTTATTAATGTGAATACCGGTGATATTTTAGTGTGTGACTGCGATAATATTGCACCAGACGGCAGTAATTTCGGTATAGGTGGTAAACCTGGATATATGGCTCCGGAAGTTGTAAGGGGTATCGCAAAACCAACTGTTCAGACCGATAAATATTCATTGGCTGTTGTATTGTTTAAACTCCTTTTCAGGGGTGACCCTATGGAGGGCGAAAAGGTAGTTAAAGATGTGTGCCTTACAGAAACTTCCGAACTTAAACATTATGGTCAACAGGCTGTGTTCGTATACGACCCCGATGATAATTCTAACCGTCCTGTAAGAGGTATTCATGATAATGTAATAAAATTCTGGAGAATTTATCCGGCTTATGTCCGTGAGGCTTTTATTAAATCATTTACAATTGGTATAAGAGAACCTAACAGACGTATTATTGAAAATGAGTGGCAAAAATTATTTATAAGACTTCGTTCTGAAATTATCGTTTGTACCTGTGGCAGAACTAATTTTACATCAATGTTTGAAAATGTTGATGAATCTACTTACAGATGCCCAAAATGTGGCTCTGAATTCATAAGTCTTGCTTTCAGTAATCGTGATTATCGTATGCCATTATACGTTGGCAGTAAGTTCTATGAATGTGAAATTGACCCGCGTTCTGATGATTTTCAGAAGGTCGTCGGTGAACTTGTTGAAAACAAACTTAAACCTGGTATGCTTGGTATTAAAAATAGCTCCGGCAAAACATGGCGTGTTAAAATGCCTGATGGCGTTTTCTATGATATAGTTTCCGGAAAGGGTTTCCCTCTCTGGAAAGGTCTTGAAATTGATTTCGGCGATATAAATGCACATATTTAACTGGTTTCAGCAAGCAAGGCAAAAGCAAATTGCGTTCTCACTATTGACAAACTAAAAATAATAAATTATAATATAACCAATATAAAGAATA
>CAZTUV010000233.1:0-2905 GCA_964616595.1 uncultured Alistipes sp. | reverse complement strand
CCTCTCTATTGAATGATATGTGATTTGCTTTTTAGTTATTACATTCGGTAAAGGAAAATATGGGAATGAACAAATAGCGAATTTTGTGATATAATATAAAAAATGTCACAAATGCGGAAAAATTGAAAATCAGATTCGTGTCGGATATAATCGTTCAGGGACACAACGCTACAAATGCAAGGATTGTGGAATTCGTTATACCATAGACCCTAAAAAGAATGCCTATTCTGACGAAACAAGAAAACTTGCACTCAAAATGTATTATTCCGGCGTAAGTGGGAAAGGTATTGGCAAAATTTCAAAAATGAACAAAGCAGATATTTTTCACGTAGCCTTGAAACTCTAAAAGCTGTTTTGGCTGTTTTTGTTGATGCATATAACAGATTTGGTGTAGCTAAGGCAAGATTCAGAAAACAATATAATAAAGAACTCCCTTTCAGTATTATAGATTATCTTTAACTCCGCTATTAGCCGTTCCTTTTTAGTGAAAGTCTTGAAAAAACTTGCTACCTGTGATATAATTATTATGGATTGTTTTACATTTTTGATTAAATTTACAAGGAGATTTACTATGTCTGATATAAAAAAAGAACAGGAACGTGATGAACTTCACAGAGCAATATGGAGCATTGCTGATGACCTAAGAGGCAGCGTTGATGGCTGGGATTTCAAATCCTACGTCCTCGGAACAATGTTCTATCGTTTTATTTCCGAAAATCTTACTTCATACATAAATAAGGGCGAGTGGGAAGCTGGCAATCCTGACTTCAACTACGCTGATATGCCCGATACTGATGCGGAAGAAGCAAGGGCAGGTCTTGTTGAGGAGAAAGGTTTCTTCATTCTCCCATCAGAGCTGTTCTGCAATGTATGCCAGAAAGCAAGGGACGACGAAAATCTCAACGAAACACTTGAAAAGGTATTCATTCACATAGAAAAATCTGCAAAGGGTAGCATTTCTGAAAGCAGCTTTGCAGGACTGTTCGATGACTTCGATGTAAACAGCAACAAGCTGGGTGCAACTGTTGCAAAGCGTAACGAAAAGCTCGTCAAGCTCCTTGACGGCGTGAAAGATATGTCTCTTGGTGACTATAAGGACAATACTATCGATGCTTTTGGTGATGCTTACGAATATCTTATGACGATGTATGCCTCCAATGCAGGTAAAAGCGGCGGCGAGTTCTATACGCCGCAGGAAGTTTCAGAACTGCTTACGCGCCTTGCAACTGTTGGGAAATCCGAGGTAAACAAAGTTTATGACCCTGCCTGCGGTTCGGGTTCACTTTTGCTGAAAGCTTCTAAAATCCTTGGTAAAGATGGTGTTCGTCAAGGATATTTTGGGCAGGAAATCAACATCACAACCTACAACCTCTGCCGCATAAATATGTTCCTGCACGATATTGACTACGATAAATTTGATATTGCCTGTGAGGACACTCTAACAGCACCGCAGCATTGGGACGATGAACCGTTTGAAGTTATCGTTTCCAATCCGCCCTACTCTATCAAGTGGGTCGGTGATGACGATGCAACACTTATCAATGACCCACGTTTTGCTTCTGCTGGCGTGCTTGCTCCGAAATCAAAGGCTGACCTTGCGTTTATTATGCACTCTCTGTCTTGGCTTGCAAGCAATGGTACAGCGGCAATCGTCTGCTTTCCTGGCATTATGTACCGTGGCGGTGCGGAACAGAAAATACGCAAATATCTCATTGACAATAACTTCATTGATTGTGTGATTCAGCTCCCTTCAAACCTGTTTTTCGGCACATCTATCGCAACTTGTATTATGGTGCTGAAAAAGGGCAAACAGGATAATAACACCCTTTTTATTGATGCAACAAAAGAATGTGTCAAGATAACGAATAACAACAAGCTTTCCGATGAGAATATAGCAAGAATTGTTGATATTTTTACAAAGCGTGAGGACGAACAGTATATTGCTCATCTTGCTGCTTACGATGAAATCAAGGAAAATGAATATAATCTTTCTGTTTCTACCTATGTTGAGGCGGAGGATACCCGTGAAGTTATTGATATCAAGAAACTTAACAAGCAAATCAGTGAAATAGTGGCAAGAGAACAGGTTCTGCGTGACGAGATTGATAAAATTATTGCAGAGATTGAGGGGTAAGTATATGAATACAAAAGAAATATATGAAAAGAGCCTTGAAAATGCAAAAGAACTTTTTGTAAGCGGAGAGGTTGATAAAATAGAGGTTGGCACAGTAAAGGGTTTGCAGGCAATGGAAAGAAGTACAGTGAATGACCTTGAACTTCGTTTTCTGATACAGCCGAATTTAACGGAAAAAGTAAACGACAGAGAAGTTATATTCAAGGGAATTGAGCAATCTTATTATTATGAGGGATACGAAAAATGACGAAACTGGAACAACTGATAAATGACCTTTGCCCGAATGGGGTTGAGTATAAAACATTTAATGAAGTGGCATCGTATATTCGTGGTGTTACATATAATAAATCAAATGAAATAAACGACTTAAGAGATGGATATAATTTACTTCGTGCAAACAATATTACGCTTTCACAAAATGTGCTAAATTTTGACGAGGTGAAAAAAATTGACTTTGCTGTAAAAGTAAAAGAAAGCCAATTTCTAAAAGCAAATGATATTTTGATTTGTGCAGGAAGTGGAAGCAAAGAGCATATTGGCAAAGTGGCATTTATTTTTGAAGATATGAATTATATATTTGGCGGATTTATGGGGGTAATACGTTCAAATTATAAAATAATACATCCACGATATATATTTCATATTCTTACGAGTTCATTTTTTAAAAAGCATCTTTTGAAAGTTTCAAATAGTACAACTATTAATAATATTAATAGTGCAGCCTGTCCAAAAACCCCGATATCAGATTTGACATCGGGGTTAAAAATTTAG
>CAZTUV010000232.1:0-2905 GCA_964616595.1 uncultured Alistipes sp. | reverse complement strand
AGTCAATGGACAAAGTGTACAAAAAAATGCATCATATTGTGTGCATTGCAACAAAAATTAATTTTACAAAAACTAAAATCCATTAAACGGTTGACATAAATTGAATTGTGGAATATAATTATTGTTGAAAATAGTTTGAGAATTGTGTGCTGGTACTGTGAAAACCAGTATACAGTGTACGAAGTATTTTTGTATACATTTCTTTCCTGCGTACGGAAAGAATAATTTATTATCTATCAAATCTTATGAGAGGGGTAAAAATTTATGATAAGCAAAAAGACTAAGGCTTTAACAGCCGGTATCCTTTCTGCCGTAATGTCAGCAACAGCAGTTATGCCTGCATTTACATCAGCTGCTACTAATGAATATGCTACTGAAAACGGCGCTAATGAATCATATGCTTCGATGTTCTCATCACTCTATGACGACGTTATCACAAATGGTGAGGAAAATGGCTATCTCAGTTCACAAAACAATGGTGGCAATTCATTTGGTATTCCTTACCACTCAGTAGAAACTCTTTGCGTTGAAGCTCCTGACTATGGTCACGAAACAACTTCAGAAGCTATGTCATACATCGTATGGGTAGCTGCTATGCATGATATCCTTGTAAATAACGGCACTATTGATGGTTCAACAGGTGACGTTCAGAAGGCTTGGAAAACTATGGAAGCTATTATTCCTGGTTGGTCTGAAGCTTCCGGTATCAAGAACTCAATCAACTACAAGTCACTCTGGAATCAGTCCAGACTTAAGGCTGATACAGCTTACGAAAAGGATACACCTCAGGAATATCCTACTCAGAACGCTGGTGTTGACGCTGTTAACCCACTTTACAATGTTTACAAATCATCTTATGGTAGCGATAATGGTTACTACCTCATGCACTGGCTCGCAGACGTTGATGACTGGTATGGTTTCGGCGGCAGCACAGCAGGTACAGGTACAGGTTCATTCACATTCATCAATACATTCCAGCGTGGTGAACAGGAATCTTGTTTTGAAACTGTTCCACATCCATGTATTGAAGAACTTAAATATGGTAACAGCCAAGACGGTATCAAGGGTATCTTCAACGGCGTAGGTAACGTATCTCCACAGTATGCATTCACAAACGCTCCTGACGCTGAAGACCGTGCTATTCAGGCTATTTACTTTGCTAACCAGTTCGGTGTTGATTGCGGTGAAGTTTCTGCTCTCGCCGGTAAAATGGGTGACCAGTGTCGTAACGATATGTTCGATAAATATTACCATGCAATCGGTTGTGAAAACATTATGGCAACAGGTCAGAGTGGTAAGCTCGGTGACGAAGGCGGTCAGCACTTCCTCATGGCTTGGTATACATCATGGGGCGGAGCTCTCAATAACTATGACTGGGCTTGGCAGATTGGTTGTTCACATTCACACCAGTTCTATCAGAACCCACTCGCTGCTTATGCTCTTATCGATGACAAGAATATCAACAGCGGTATGAAAGCTGCTAACGCTACTGAGGACTATCAGGAATCACTCAAGAGACAAATCGAAATGTACCTCTGGCTTCAGTCAGTTGAAGGTCCATTCGCTGGTGGTTGTACAAACTCTTATAGAGGTCGTTATGAAGAATATCCAGATGGATATCCGACATTCTATGACATGGTTTATACTCCTCACCCTGTTTATGCTGACCCAGGTTCTAACCACTGGATTGGTAACCAGGTATGGCCTATGCAGCGTCTTGCTGAACTTTACTACTATGTAAAGACTAACGGCGAAAGCGAAGCAATCAAGGGTATGACATTCGGTGGTCTCTCACTCGAAGACGCTCTTAAGGCTCTTATCGAAAGATGGGTAGTATGGTTTGAAGAAAATACTCATTTCGATTATACAACAGAAGACGGTACAACAATGGCTTATGCTATTCCATCAAGCCTTGACTGGGGTTCATCAGATACAGATTATAGTGTTGCTCCTGATACATGGACAGGTACTTATAATCCAGATGGCAACCAGAACCTCCACTGCACAATTACTGGCTATGGTATGGGCGACGTTGGTTGTGTTTCTTCTCTCTGTAACACTCTTATCTACTACGCTAAGGCAGAAGGCGTTGACGCTTCTTGTGCTACAACAGAAGGCGATACAACTGCTGAAAAGGGTCTTTACCTTGCTAACAAGCTCCTTTCCGCTCAGTGGAATCTCGGTCGTGACGAAATCGGTATCGCATTTGAAGACCACAACGGCAACCTCAAGAGAATATTTGAAGAAGAAGTTTACATTCCTTCAAACTACCACGGAACAATGCCAGATGGTTCTAAACTCGAAAACGGTGCTACATTCTCCTCAATTCGTCAGAGCTATGCTAACGATGAAATGTATCAGGCAGCTAAGGAAGTATATGATGCTACTGGCAGCACAGATGATTACTACTACAAATTACACAGATTCTGGCACCATGGTGATGCTCTTATGGCATATGGTTCAATGGCACTTCTCTATCCAGATGTTAACCCTATTAACGATGATGAAGATGATGATGATAAGAAGGTAACTCTTTGGGGTGACGCAAACGTTGATAAAGAAGTAAATATTGCTGACGCAGTTCTTATCATGCAATCACTTGCTAATGCTGATGAATACCATCTTTCTGCACAGGGCGAACTTAATGGTGACGTAGTTGACAATGGTGGCGGTATTACAACTATTGATGCTCTCGGCATACAGTCTTACCTCGCTGAAATTATCAATTACGACCAGTTCCCAATCACTTCCACAGACCTTGGCTAATTGCTATATTAATCTATAAAAAATTAAGGGACGCTTCGGTGTCCCTTTTTTTGTGAAAGAAAAATTAAAAGTGAATTGGAGTGGACTTTTGGCGGTGTTTATGACAATATGTAAATTTATTTTTCTTTGTACATCTCTC
>CAZTUV010000231.1:0-2934 GCA_964616595.1 uncultured Alistipes sp. | reverse complement strand
ATATTGTGTTCTCCGACAGCTACAACAATCTGCTGTCTTTCACCTATTTTACGGACACTTCCATAAAGAAAAATTTTGCCTATGTTCTGGGAAAGGGTGAGGGCGAACAGCGTAAGCGGACAACTTGTTTTACAAATTCTGAACCCGCCCTGCTTGACAGATATGAGGTGTATGTCGATGCAAAAGACATTTCGGACGAAGAACAGAAAAACGGCGAAACAAAGCCGATTTCTGATGCTGAATACATCGAACTTCTGAAAGAAAAAGGCAATCAGAATCTCATTCCCACAAAAACCAAATCCGAATCCCAGATCGCAGTGCAGTCCACGCAGTTTCAATACGGCGTGGACTATTTTGTGGGCGATTTCGTCACCGTAGAGCATCAGAGATTCGGCATCAGACAGAATAAAATACAGCTTGTCGGCATGATTGAGAGTTTTGACCACAACGGCAGAAATCTCACACCGACATTTAAAGAAATGGAGTGATCATATGGCATTTTCATACGGCTTTTTCAATGCAAAGAATCTGGACAGAACCTACACCGCTGAAAACTTCAACGACTATCTCGGCAGCATTATCTGTGACGGGATTCAGGACAATTTCGGGCAGTGTTTCAAGCTGTCAAGTTCTAAACTAAAACTGACGATCGGCAGCGGTAAGGCATGGATTCAGGGGCATTACTTCATCTCAGATACCGCTTACACTTACGACTTATCACGCTATGTAGACGAATCCCTGCCGAGATATATGGCGATCGGCATTTGCTGCAATACTTCTGAAAATGTAAGAAATGTTGCATTTGAAATCCTTGCCGGAACACCTGCAACAAACCCGTCTGTTCCAAAGTTTCTGAACACCGATTACAAGAAATATCTCACCCTTTGCATCATCAGACTGGATGCAGGTACATCAGAACTGAAGATCACAGACTACCGGGAAAACGGGAATTTCTGCGGATATGTGCGTTGTATTTTGGGCAAATGCAAAGTGACAGATATGCTTGCACAGCTCTCTGAAATTCAGGAACAGATGAAGAATTACAACACAACAGTAAGCCAATTACAAACAAAAATCAACGAATTAACGCTGAAAATTGACGAGATGACAGGTGATGTGGTTTCTATCGGGAAATGCGGTCAGAACGTGGATTTTGTCCTTTATTCAGATGGCAGACTTCTCCTTAAAGGCACAGGGGCAACCTATGATTACAATTCTGACAACAATCTTTCTCCGTTTCTGGACAATGCAAACGTCAAATCTGTTATTGTTTCAGAGGGCATCACAGGTATTGGCGAACGCCTTTTCCAGTATTGCAATAATCTGAAAACTGCATCTCTCCCGACAACGCTGACAGTAATCAAAAGATCTGCATTTATGCCCCATATTGATGAATACCTTTCACATCAGGTATTGAACGGCTTGACAGAACTCCGGATTCCGGAGCGTGTTGCGGAACTGGGGGTGAACGCATTTGCAGGAACAGCAATCCAGTCTGTAACCGTTCCGTCCTCTGTAGTAACTGTCGGGGCAATGGTATTTACCGAATGTCAAAATCTTGAAACAGTGCGATATGGCGGTAAAATTATCAGCGACAGAATGTTTGCACGCTGTATCAGACTGAAAAATCTCACACTGACGAAAAGCGTCAGGGAGATTGTCGGCGGTTGTTTCAACTACTGTGAAAAGCTTACACAGATTATCTATGAAGGCAGTCTGGCGGATTGGAACGCTGTGAAAAAGAACAATAACTGGGACGGACATTCCAACAGTACCACTGAAACACCGCTGACAAAAATTCAATGCCTTGACGGGTACATGGAATATGTTGCAGGTACGAAAACTTGGAAAGAGGTGAAGTCATGATCAAATTTCTTGTAAAGGGGCAGAACATCGAAACGCTGGAACATGAGATCATTGCGGCAGATCAGATCGCATTTGTAAAGATTCATTTTGCATTTGATAACAGCTGGAAACCACTGCATAAAGTGGTGCAGTTCACGCAGGACGAAAATACCTACAACCGAGTTCTTGGGACTGTGGAGACAAGCTGTTTTCTGCCGTCAGAACTGCTTGCAGGAACTGTAAAGATGTCACTTTTTGGCTATGATGCGGAATCTTCTGAAACCGTCAGGGCAACAACTGTTGTCAAAACACTGCACATCAGACCATCGGGATTTGAGGTCGAAAACAGCAATGTTCCGCCAACTCCAGACCTCTATCAGCAGCTGCTTCAAAAAATACAGTCTGCATCTAAGGGACTTGATGGCAAATCAGCCTTTGAGATTGCCGTAGAACACGGCTTTGTTGGTACTGAAACAGAATGGCTGGAAAGCCTCAGAGGAACTGACGGTAAAGATGGTTTTCCTGGAAAAGACGGGGCTGACGGACTTCCCGGACGTGATGGAACAGATGGCCAAAATGGTGTAGACGGAAAGAATGGAACGGACGGCATCAATGGTTCTGATGGAAAATCAGCTTACATCATCGCTGTGGAACATGGCTTTACAGGCACTGAAGATGACTGGTTACAAAGTCTGAAAGGTGCAGATGGCAAAAATGGTGTTAATGGCAAAGATGGAATAACACCCGATATGTCGGCGTATGCAACAAAAGCAGATATTGCAGAGCTGCAAAAACAAATTGAAAGCATTTCCGGCATCAGTTATATTTCTGTATTTGAAAGCAGTTCTGATACTTTGCAAAAATATGGTGACAGCATTTACACCTATTACAACGATGGCTACCGTTCTCTTGCGGGTTTTGCGGAGAGTTATCCGCATTTCTGCTCAGCCGAAAATGACTATGCCCTGTATTTCAATCAGAACGATTTCGGCTGGGCAGGAACGGTGTTTGTGATGTTTTCGACTCCTGTCGCCATTACTTCAAAAATGAAGCTGCTTTTAAGCTATATGGTCGGTGCATCACAGGACG
>CAZTUV010000230.1:0-2936 GCA_964616595.1 uncultured Alistipes sp. | reverse complement strand
ACTAAATTTTTAACCCCGATGTCAAATCTGATATCGGGGTTTTTGGACAGGCTGGGAGGAGCTTTTTATAAGCTCCTTTTTGTTTAATTGTAATTCTTGTATTTTAGAAGTAGTCTCCGTCTTCTGGTATATCATCTGGTGAAATCCATTCAATTTTGTCAGAAGCTTTACCAGTTTCCAAAAATTCTTTTATAACTTTCCAAGCTAACTCTTGTGGTAGAAAAAGTCCTATTGACACTTCAAGTCCAAATAAAACTTCTGTAAGTTCATTCAATTTGGTTTTGTCGAATAATGAAAGTTTATCTTCATTTGTAGTATAACTACTAAAATGAATAAATAATCCATATTTACTTGCTCCTATTTCTAAACTAGCAGAATAGTCATTTTCTTTATATCTTATTTCAGCCTCACTATTATCTTTAAACCAATATATTCGATAATCATCAAAGATATGTTTATACATTGTATCAATATCAATAGATGAAGAATCATCATGTGAAGGTCCCGCATATTGTATAAATTTCATTATATTACACCTGCATTTCTCAATTTAATAATCTTACTATCTGGATAATAGAATTTTATGATTTCTTTGTCTGTTATCTTAAAATAATAATAATATTCATTTGAATCATATAAAAACTGCATTCCATTAGGATTTATCATAATTAGTTTAGGTATATTTAATGCTTGTGCCAATTCTATTTGATAACTTCTACAATTAGAACAAGTTGTCTTATTAACATAAAGAGTTACAATCTCAGGAGCTGAATTATTTAGTCTTTGTTCTATATCTAAAATATTTTGATTTAAACTTCTATTTATATTTATTAATACTCGTCCCTCAGCATGTGTAAATACTCTTGAAGTCCTCTGATTGTAACTACTATCAAGAATAGATTGTGGTTTAGAAGATATTTTATTATGATATCGCTCAGCTATATCATTATCTTCTTGTGATACAACCTTAGATAAATTAGAGTTATACCCCCAAATTGTTTCTTCTTCATTTTTTCCATTTTTTATAACTGCAAAAGCTATTACTCTTTCATAATCTACTGGTATATTGAAATTATTTTCTAATTCATTTTTCTTTCTTTCAATTTTCTGCCATTCAGGTAGACTAGATACACTGCCTTGTCTTAATAATGCAATAATTCCTTCATTACCAAACCTTATAATTATCTCTAAAGCATATTCTAATTGTGAATCATCGTCTTTTTCTGCATATTTTTGTAATGCTTTTTCAGCTTCCTCTCCATATTTATTTACAATTTCAGTAATTTGTGATATATCAGAGAATTTGCTGAATACATTTTTTAATCTGCTATATTTATCCACAATAAATTTTGCTTCATCTATTTTGCCGTCTTTTAAAGATTTTTCGATAATTTCAGAAATTTTTTTATCTGTTCTTTTAACATCATCAATAAATATGTCTATTAAATTAACATTTCTATCTAAATTAATTTTAGCTTCAGGTTTAATAGAATCAGCAGTTTCTTTAATCGTGTCCACTAATATATCAATTTTTTTGTGAAGCTCAACATCATTTAAAATATCATCAGCTTCATCTACAATATCACCTATTACAGAATTAAATACTTCAGGGATATCATCTGATGAGCTTTTAACTACTTTTTCAGCAGTTTCAATTAATCCTTTTTGGTTAATCCAACCAATTAATCCATCTACTTTTGAATACTTTGCTATATCAATTGTTTTATCAGCGACTTTTCCAGTTTTGATAAATTCTTTTGCTGCACCAACATAAGGAATTACGCCCAAAACATCAATCCCAAAGTCTACCCACCATTCAGTAGTACATTCAAATGTAAATAAATCATAGCCAACATCAACTACACTTAAAACAAAGTCAATGCTTTGACAAATTGGGGCTGGAGAAAGCGAAATAGCTAATCTTGCTCCATCATATATAACTTCTACTGCGTCTGGAATTTCGTCTGCTAAAGTAGTAATAACTTCTTTTCCATATTCATATAATTCTTTGCCTTTATCTGCTAAATAACAGTAGCCATCATAAACCCATTTAGCGAGGGATTTAGTATTTTCTTCTTCATATGGATTATCTGATGAGATTAATTTAGCAACAGCTTCTTTTTCTTCTGGAGTATCGCCAAAATTTGATATTATAAATTCAGCTATTAGTTCTTTATTTTCAGTATATTCTTCTTTGCTGACTTCTCCGTCTTTAAGAATCTTATCAATAGAGTCATTAATACCATTATTATCGGCATCTTGGTAATATGCTATATAATCTGGGATTTCTGGACGAAAATAGTAATTTTCAGGAGTATATTCTTTTGCAAGCAACACTCCTAAACATAAATCATTTTGCTTATAATCGAAATTTAAAGTTCTTTCAGTATTTCGTTCACCGGTATCAGGATTATAAATAGTTTCACAGGTATTATCCCAACGAATTACTTGTTGACTATGCTCACAACCACCAAATAAAATTTTATGTGTTCCAGTTGAATAAACCGATTTTTTACCAGAAGCTTCATTGACTTGCCATGTACTTCCAAAAAATCCAATTTCTCCAGCAGTCCATAAACCTTCCATATCAGCAAGAGTAATATAGTTCCAGTTTTCCCAAATATATAGTTCTCCTGCATTTTCTGTCATAACAATTTTGTCATAGCTATTAGCTTGTCCAAAATCAAACTGACCATTGATAACTAATCCACCATTTCCAATGTTTAAAGTAACACTTGGTTTATCATTCCACATTGGATTATGTGGGTTTTGAGTTCTGAAAACAAAATTACCATCAACAACTAAACTATATTCTGCTAAATCTAAATTGGTGTTTTCAAGATACATAGCAGAATCATGGTAAGAGTTGCCTGTAAGTGTCAAATTATAGATATAATCGTTATATGGATTAAATTCATTATTTTTAGCAATATAAT
>CAZTUV010000229.1:0-2971 GCA_964616595.1 uncultured Alistipes sp. | reverse complement strand
AGATATTTCTTGTTTCGGAAAATGTTCACTTACTGTTGCCCTTCCAATAATTTCTGCTATGGGAATTGAAACGGCAGTCATACCTACTGCTGTACTTTCAACGCATACAGGTGGATTTACTGGATATACATTTCATGATTTAACAGATGACATTCCTGCTATCGCAAAGCACTGGAAAGAACTTGAACTTAAATTTAATGCTGTGTATACAGGATATCTTGGTTCTGCCGAACAGATAAATATAGTATCTGATTTTTTTGATGATTTTAGAACGGATAATAATGTTATAATAGTTGACCCTGTTCTTGGTGATAATGGTAAGTTTTATGCAGGGTTTGACGAAAAATTTGCAAAAAAAATGTCCTCACTCTGTTCCAAAGCTGATTACATAATACCTAATATGACAGAGGCTTCATTTATGCTGGAAGTTCCATATACTGAAAATTACGATAAAAAATATGTGGAAGATATTCTTCGTTCTCTTGTCGGCTTAGGTTGTAAAACACCAGTTCTTACAGGTGTACATTTTGATGATATGCAACAGGGAGCAGTGGCTTATGATTCTGAAAATGATAAATTTTATTATTCTTTCAGCGAAAATATAGCACGTTCCGTACATGGAACAGGAGATATATTTGCCAGTGTATTTACTGGTGCTGTAACTCTTGGTAAAGATATTCAAACTGCCCTTGACATTTCAGTAAACTATACTGTTGAATGTATAAAGGCTACTATGCCTTATTTTGATGAAATGTGGTATGGCAGCTGTTTTGAACTCTGTATAGGAAAGCTTATTGAAATGATAAAATAACTTTTGATTATTACATTTCAGACTTGTTTATAATATTTTTTTATTTCTGTATATGCCATAAGATATGGAGCGATTCCTTTTGCATCGTTTGAAACTATTTTTTCATTTAGATAATATTGTTCAGAACCGTCACGGTTATTTGTCCCGCCCAGTCCTGCCATAAGACAAATATTATGAAGTACAGGAACATTTTCAATGGATATATATTTTTCTGTTACAGAATTGAAAGCTTTCAGTCCGGCTTTAAGAATATCATTACCACAAATTCCAAGATTAACCGATTTGATTGCGGAATATACAAACAGTAGTGTTCCGCTTGTTTCGGTATAGTTGCCTGAAGTAAGATTTTTTGCAGGAAGCTGGCGGAAAGTTCCATCAGAATCGGAAAATTTCAAAAGTGATTCAAGGAGTTCTGAGAGCATTTTGGAACAAAGCGTATAAAGCTTATTGCTTTTAGGAATTGTTTCGCAAATATCAGCAAGACCAGCACAAAGCCAACCCATAGAACGTAACCAGAATTCTGCTGACAAACCGGTTTTTTTATTTGCCCAGCATTGTGAACGTTTTTCATCATATCCATGAAAATAAAGACCTGTTATCGGGTCACGCATTAAATTCATAATGTTTTCAGTTTGTATATATATATCATTGTAAATATCTGTATTTCCGGAAAATTCTGCATATTCAGCCATAAAGGGCAATGCCATATAAAATCCGTCAAGCCATATCTGGTATGGATATATTGCTTTATGCCAGAAGTTTCCGGTTGAAAGACGGGGTTGTTTTTCCAGCTGGGAGTAAATTTTTTCGATAGCTTTTTTATAGCGGATATCATTAGTTTTCCTGAAAAAATATATAAGATTTTTTCCGCCATTTATGTTGTCAAGGTTGAAGTCTTTGATATGCATAGTTGGAATATTTCCGTCAGAAATATATGTATCAGTAAATTTTATTGCATAGTCGAGGAGCATATCAAGTCCGGAAAGTTCGTAGAGCATTATTATGGATTTTATCATGCAATTATCAATGTAGTTCCATTTTGGTTTCTTGTTAAAGACAAGGTTTTCTGTATTCCACATTGGAGAAAGCGGGTCAGATGGAAGTATAAGATTATTTATGTATAATTCTGTTATTTTGTCAGCGTTAGTGTTCATTGTGAAACTCCTCCAGTAGTTATGCCTACAAATTTTTTTTGAGCCAATGCAAATATCGTTATAGATGGTATTAAACCTATAACTGACATGGCTATTATTTTACATTCTTCATAACCCTGTCCCGTACTGTCCACGGACGTTCTTAAAGCAAGAGATAATGTATATTTTTCAGTTGAATTTATAAATATCAGAGGATTAAGAAAGTCATTCATAGTCCATAAAAAGTTAAATGTTACTATTGAAATAATAGCAGGCTTTATACATGGAACAAGAATATAAATAAGAGTTTGCAGAGTTCCGCAACCATCTATCTTTGATGCTTCATCGATTTCCTTTGGTATCCCTTTAAAAAACTGTATCAATATAAATACGAATATGCCTTCACACGCAAACAGTGATGGAAAAGTTAATGGTATATAGCTGTCAAGAAATCCAAGATTGTTCCATAATGTATATAGTGGCATTATTGTTACTATTGATGGCATGAACATTCCTGTCATAAGCAATGAAAAGAATAGTTTTTTTAATGGAAAGTCAAATCTTGCAAATCCATATGCCACAATGACTGAAGATATTACTGTAAATAATGTTTTAGGAATGATTATTTTAAAAGTATTAACAAAGTAGTGACCCATTGTATAGCCGGTATTTGTTTTCCATGCATTGTAATAAACGCTGAAGTCAAAGTCTTTTGGCAAAAACCATATGGAACTATATATTTCCTGATTTGATTTGAATGATGCTCCAATGAGCCATAGTAATGGATATATCATAAAGAAAGCTATAATTGTCAATATTATGTATATTATTTTTTTCATATGAAGTTACTCCGGTTTTTTTTGATGACCCTGAACATTATCCAGATTATTATTGTTGTTATAACGAAAAGTATCCATGATACAGCATTTGCATAGCCGGCGTTGTTATAACTGAACATTTCATCATAAATAAGCATACCTTTTGTATAAGTACTTTTCATAGGGTTGCCTTCCGTAATCATATAAGG
>CAZTUV010000228.1:0-2972 GCA_964616595.1 uncultured Alistipes sp. | reverse complement strand
GAAACATTAGAAGAATATATTAACAATGATAAAATAATAAAAGAAGAATTAAACAAAATAATTTGCGATTGTATTTTTGAAATATTAATTGATTTATTAAATGGAGAATTGAATTTATAATTTGAAAGGAATAAAATATGACTATATGGGAAGTTATGTGTAATAATGATTTTAAAAATTTTACTTTGATTAATAGTAATAATGAATATGTTACAGATATCGCAACACATTTTATAGCAAAACAAAATGATACTTCTTTTTTAAGAAAAATACAGCCATTAGATGATAAACCTTTAGGTGATATTATGAATTATATTAGTATAAGTGGTACATTCTTAATAAATGAAAAAACTAAAATAATTTTAGAAAAACATTTTAATGAAATCCAATTTTTTAATACAATATGTCCAGAATATCCCGAAGAAAAATTTTTTTTGCTAAATACATTTAATTTTCAAAATATATTAGATGTAAACAAATGTAAATATACGACTGTAAAAAGCAAATATGGTGAATTGAAAATAGGAACTATTAAATCATATGCTTTTAAAGAAGAAGCACGTAATTTAGACATCTTTAAAATAATAGTAAACGGGAAGAAAAGAATAAATCATTTATTTGTTACTGATACATTTAAAGATATAATGGAACAAAATAATATAACTGGTTTAAGATTGAAAAAGGTCTATGAAATCTAAATAACGTGAGTTCGACAAAAAAATAAAAAGATATAGAAAAATCCACCTTAATTTGCTATAATGGTAATGACCAAAGAACCAATAAAGCAATTAGAAAGGTGGATTTTTATGGAACAGCAAATAGCTGTATTTTGTGAAACAGATGACTTTTGTAAAGCATATGAGGAATATTGTCATCATTCTTTGCTTATGACTAAAGGCGAAATATTACCCCAAAGCAGAATGTCTTTAAGTGAAATTATGACTATACTCATTATGTTTCATTTATCAAATTACAGAACTTTTAAGTGGTATTACATAAAAAAGTAATGAAGCATCAAAAAGCAGATTTTCCTGATTTGGTAAGTTACAATCGTTGGATATGCGGACAAAAACCTGGACTTAAAAAAGGAAAGGTGAGAAAGATGAAGTACAGTAAAAAAGAAAAAATAAGGGTTATCAAAATGTACTACAAATTAGGAAGCATACAAAAAGCTATAGAGAAATTGGGGTATCCAAAAACGAGGAATATGGTGTACAACTGGATCAAAGAATACGAAACCACTGGTACAGTAATAGATAAGCGAGAGGGACGACTCCAAAATACCATTTATACAAAAGAACAAATAGAAAAAGCAGTGAAATTTTATCACATCTATGGAAAGAGTTATAAAAAAGCAGTTCAGGAACTTGGATATCCAACACCGGAAACGCTAAGAAGGTGGATAGTTGCTACTCCACATTTAAGTGCAGAGGATTGCAAAACAGATACTGATGTGCTACAATATATAGGAGAAAAAATAATTAAAGCAACGATTGAATATTGTAGTGGAAAAACAGCAATTAGTACTGCAGCGAGAAAATATCATGTTTCCATCAAAAAAATTCAAGAAGCTGCTCCGATTCTATTAGACAAGGAGTTTGAAGAAATTGTGAATATGAAGAAAGAGAATACTTCGGATATTTCATCAAGTGAAGTTGAGTCCATTCAGAAATTGCTTGCAGAAATGACTGCTTTGAAGGAAGAAAGAGACAAATTACTTAGAGATATTCATTATCTGCAAATGGAACGAGATGCGTTAGAGGTAGCAGGTAAGATATTAAAAAAAGCAGCAGGCATCAATCTAAAAACGATGAAGAATCGTGAAAAGGCGATAGCAATTGATGCCTTAAGAAATAAGTATCGCCTCAAAGAGCTGCTTACAATGTTTGCAATTTCAAAAAGCAGTTATTGTTACCAGCAAAATGCCTTAAAGAAATGTGACAAGAACCATAGGTACTGTGATACGATAAAGAAACTATTTGCAGATAATCACGAAGAATATGGTTATCGCCGTATTCATGCAGCATTAAAAGAAATCAGTATTTATATTTCCGAAAAGGTTGTCCGAAGAATTATGCGAAATGAAAATTTGAAAGTTCACCGAAAAAAGGAACCGAAATTCAATTCGTATCAAGGTGAAATCACACCTGCAGTTCCTAATATTTTACAACGTGATTTTCATGCCGAAAAACCAAATGAAAAATGGCTGACAGATATTACCGAATTTAAAATCCCAGCCGGGAAGATATATCTTTCTCCAATATTGGATTGTTATGACGGTATGCCGGTAAGTTGGGAGATTGGAATGTCACCCAATGCGGATCTGGTAAACAAAATGCTTGATACTGCTGCGAAAACACTGAAGTACTATGAACATCCAATTGTCCATTCAGACCGTGGCTCCCACTATCGATGGGACGGCTGGATAGAACGAATGGAAAAGTATGGTCTTACACGTTCCATGTCCAAAAAAGGCTGTTCTCCGGATAATTCAGCTTGCGAAGGCTTTTTCGGTCTTATTAAAAATGCAATGTTTTATGGTAGAGACTGGACGAATGTAACGATTCCGGATTTCATAGAAAAATTAAATAACTATCTGCATTGGTTCAGAGAAAAGAGAATCAAAAAAAGATTGGGTTACAAAAGCCCAATTCAATATCGTGCTGAAATGGGATATTCTTTTATTCCATAATAATCACTCACAAGTTCAGTTTAATCTGACTGACATTTATTCCATGGTCTATCGACAAGAGCCTCTGTGAATATGTATTGGCTGCTGCACATGCCTTCGACTGTGAGCAGCCTTGCTACAAGTATATCATATCCACACTCATTGTAAATAGCTTTCATGGCATAAACGCCTGTGTTCTCTATTGTTTGATTGATTTTTGGTCTAACTTTTTGTCCGCAGACCCGTTTTTGTGGAAATTATGAAATTTGCACTTGTTCCACTCTTATTATACACCATAAAG
>CAZTUV010000227.1:0-2974 GCA_964616595.1 uncultured Alistipes sp. | reverse complement strand
AATTTATATCGGAGGATTAGTAATGCGTAAATTTTTAAATAAGGCTGGCTCTGCAATTATGGCTGCTGCTATGCTTATTAATGGTATGGCTGTTATGAATACTGGTACTGCTTTTGCATCAGAAACAAAATATGAATTTGAAGATGCTAAAATTTCAGGTGATGTTTCTGTTGAGGAAAACGATGATGCAAGTGGTGGAAAAATTCTTAGAATGCAAGACAGTGGTTCTATTGAAATGACATTTGAAGTCGAAACTACTGGTATATATAATATCATGATATATTGCGGAGGTATTGGTGGTGCTAAACAACAAAACCTTAAAATAAATGGTGTTTCACAAGGAGTTCTTGCAATTCCTGAAAGCGACGGTATAGAGGCTGTCAAGGTTTCTTCCATAAAGCTTAATGCCGGCGAAAATACAATGCTTATAGAAAAATCATGGGGTTGGTCTAATTTTGACTATATGACTGTTGAAGAAGCTGTACTTGCTCCTGTAACAGCATCACAAACTACTCCTTGCGACCCAGATGCTACTGCTGAAACTAAAAGCCTTATGTCATATTTGGCAAGTGTTTATGGCAACAATATAATTTCTGGTCAGCAGGAAATATATATGTATGGCCCACATGATTTTGAATATGAATTTGAATACCTTTATGAAAATACTGGTCATTATCCAGCTATCAGGGGTTTCGATTTCCTTAACTGTGCTAATATTCTTTATGGTTCTGAAGATGGTACTGTTGATAGAATGATTGACTGGGTTAAAAATAAAAATGGTATCGTAACAGCATCATGGCATATTACTGTTCCTAAGAAAATGGAAGGATATAAAGTAGGCGATACTAATATTGACTGGGCAAACGCTACTTATGCTCCAGATGAAACAGATTTTGTCACTTCAAATGTCTTGGTTGAAGGAACTGTTGAACGTGAATACTATCTTGCAGCACTTGAAGCTCTTGCCAAGCAGATTCAGAAACTTCAAGATGCAAATGTTCCACTCATATTCCGTCCTCTCCACGAGGCTGAAGGCGGTGGCGGTGAAACCGGTTCATGGTTCTGGTGGGGTAAAGAAGGTTCAGAAGTTTATAAAGAATTGTGGAAACTTACATATGATACACTTGTAAATGAATATGAACTCCATAATATAATCTGGGAATGGAACAGTTATAACTTTGATACTTCTGAAAACTGGTATCCTGGTGATGAATATGTTGATATAATTGGTTACGATAAATATAATTGTACAGTTTATCTTGAAGAAAATAATTGGCAGCCATCACTTGTACATAACGATAGTGCTATAAGTTCTACATTCTACGGAATTATGGAAAAGTATTCAAGCAAAAAAATGGTAGCTATGGCTGAAAATGATAGCTTTTCAACAGTAGATAACCTTACAGGCGAAAAGGCTGGCTGGTTATATTTCTGTACATGGTACGACGGTGGCAGCGATAATATAAACTTCCTTTCAAGCCCTACTTTCAATACTCTTGAAGATACTATTGAAATGTATCAAAGTGACTATTGTATTACTCTTGATGAACTTCCGGCAGACCTCTATTCAGGTGAGTTTGAAAAACCACAAACAACAACTACTACTGATTCCGGAGAAGGTTCATCAACAACTACAACTACAACTGTTACATATACTGGTGATGAAGATAAAGTTTTAGGAGATGCAAATGCTGATGGTACTCTGACTATCTCCGATGCTGTAATTGTTATGCAGGCACTCTCAAATTCTGATGAGTATCAGCTTTCTGAAGAAGGTCAGGATTTGGCTGATGTTTGCGACAGGGGCGACGGTATTACAAATAATGATGCTTTAGTAATACAAATGGTTGTTGCAAATATTGTTTCATCTGAAGAACTTCCTGTAAGTATAGATTATATTGCAAGTATACAATAATTAAGTATAAAAAATCCCTTTTGTCTGAAATATGGCAAAAGGGAATATATTTTATTTATTACAAGCTGGACAAAAATAATTTAATGAACATTCAGAACATTTAGGATTTCTTGCACGGCAGACATCACGTCCAAATTGTACAAGCTGATGGCAAAAGCGATTAGATTTATCCGGTGGGAGAATTTTTACAAGGTCTTTTTCGACTTTAGCAGGTTCTTTATTTTTTGTCAGTCCTAAACGTCCGGTTATGCGTATGCAATGAGTATCAGTTACAACAGCAGATTTGCCATAAATGTCGCCGAGTACAAGATTGGCTGTTTTACGGCCTATTCCTGACAATGTAAGCAAATCGTCCATATTGTCGGGAACTTCACCGCCAAAGTTATCAATTAACTGTCGTGACATTTCTTTAAGGCTTTTGGCTTTCATATGATAGAATCCGCATGGTTTAACATCTTGTTCAAGTTCTTCAAGGTCAGCATTGGCAAAACTTTCAAGATTAGGGTATTTTTTGAAAAGCTTTTCGGTAACTATATTGACTCTTGCATCAGTACATTGAGCAGCAAGACGTGTTGCAAACATAAGTTCATATGGCTTTGAATACTTTAACGAACATTCTATATCCGGATAAAGTTTTTCAAGTTCCTGAATTGCAAGGTTAGTTACTTCCTGTATTGTCATTGTCAAAATCCTCCTGCATCTTTAAAATTCTATCATATACTCTGTACATTTTTTGAACAGTATTTTCCAAAAAGTAATAATGCTTTATGTAAAATGCAAGCAGAACAATAATAATTGTTACAAGAATTAATAGCATAATATTATCTGTAATTAACATACCAGTCATAAATATTGAAAGTACTATTGCAAAAAGCATTGTTACAAGAAAATGTACTATTCTTTCGTGTTGCATAAAAGCTATTTTATCCATATGTTGTGACAGAATAGAATCGAGTTCTTTTTTTGTACAACATTTGTCAAGGCGTTCTGAAATAGTATTCATATAATCTGTAAGATATTCTGTCATGTTTACGCCTCCTTTATTGTATTATATAATAT
>CAZTUV010000226.1:0-2983 GCA_964616595.1 uncultured Alistipes sp. | reverse complement strand
GATATAATATTAACAATATTTATTACACACCAAAAAGATATATATTATCTGAATAGCAGTATACTTGAAAAACCTCATATGTTGCGTATGGTTTACAGAAAAAACGCACATTTCACTAATTAAAGTGGGGATAAATTCACAGAAACATCTTGAATGCAGGAGAGAATTTGCTTAAAATAACCATAATCAGCGAAAAGGTTTGCATATAAAAAAAGAATAGTTTTATTCCGTTTTATATATAATTCATGTATCTGATTGATAATAATTTCACATTCTTGATGTTAATATATCAACTGAAGATTTCATCAAAGTAACTTTCCAATGGTAATGTAGCACCAGAATGTCTGCCTTCCGGAAAAATTCTGAAACGTTCATTGTTGAGAAGTCTTTTTGTCATATAATGATAGTCAATAATATTGTCTTTACCGCCTATAATAGTGCTTTCAAGAGATAAATCTATTTTAGTAATTTCCGGAAAAAGCTCTATATATGGTTGTATTTCGCCTGTAAAACCTAAGCGGGTCAAAGTGAGAAACGGCATAAGACATGGATTAACTAAAATAACAGGGGTATTAAATTCAATAGAAAGCAATATTCCGAAAAATCCGCCAAGGCTTGTTCCTACAATAGCATCACAGCCATTGAAATAATTTCTTAATGTATTTAATGTTTCTTTAGGGGAATAATTGTTATAATCAAGTAGAGGAGAAACAACATCAAATCCCATGTTTTTCAAAACAGAGCAGGCAGAATTTTCTGAAGTTCCCATATAGCCATGAATATTAAGTATTTTCATTTTTTTCCTTTCTTGCCGAATTTATAGCATATGAAAGAATTGTAAGGCTGTCACCAAGATGTACATTTTCCACAATTACATTTTCATGACTGACGGTTAAATCGTAGTGAGTGAAGTTCCAGAAAGCATTAATACCACAATCGATAAGTCTGTTAACTTCTTTTTCGGTGGCTTCCTGAGGCACGCATAAAACAGCAACTTCCGGTTTGTTTTCAAAACAGAAACTTTGAAGTTCAGAGATATTCCTGACAATGATATCACCAAGTTTTTTTCCGATTATATCAGGGTTTATATCAAATACGCCAATTAGTTCAAAACCCTTGTTACTGAAATTTATATGAGTAGCAATAGCCTTTCCGAGGTTACCTGCTCCCATAAGAATCATAGGAGTTTTTTTATCAAGGCCAAGAATAAAACCGATTTGTTGACGGAGAGCACTCACATTATAACCATAACCTTGTTGACCGAATCCACCAAAACAATTAAAGTCCTGACGTATTTGTGAAGCGGTAAGTCCCATTTTTTCCGAAAGTTCCCTTGAGGAAATTCGGATATAACCGTTTTCCTCAAGTTCACCCAAAAATCTATAATAGCGTGGCAGTCGTCGTATAACTGAATTTGATATCATATTTTTTGACATACTATCATGCCTTTCATGCTGACAAATCTGATTTACATTAATTTGTCAAGTCTTGTCTTGATTTCGTCAAGGAAAGTTTTTGAATCAACTTTCTTTTTATTTTCGAGTTTAGAGATAAGGTAGAGGTCGCCTGTCATTACGCCATCTTCGATAGTCTGAACAGTAGCCTTTTCGAGTTTATCAGCGAATTGACAGAGTTCCGGAGTGGAATCGAGTTCACCTCTTTTACGCAGAGCACCGCTCCAGGCGAATATTGTAGCAACGGAGTTAGTAGAAGTTTCCTCACCCTTGAGGTACTTATAATAATGACGCTGTACTGTACCATGAGCAGCTTCATATTCATAGATGCCGTCTGGTGAAACGAGAACAGAAGTCATCATAGCAAGACTACCGTAAGCAGTTGAGACCATATCGGACATAACATCACCATCATAGTTTTTGCAAGCCCAGATATAACCGCCATGAGAACGAATAACTCTTGCAACAGCATCATCTATGAGAGTATAGAAATATTCAATACCTGCTGATTCATATTTTTCCTTGTATTCATTGTCGTAGATTTCCTGAAAAATATCTTTAAAGCGGTGGTCATATTTTTTAGAGATAGTATCCTTTGTAGCAAACCATACATCTTGTTTAAGGTCAAGACCATAATTGAGGCAAGTTCTTGCAAAGCTTGCAATACTGTCATCAAGGTTATGGAGTCCCTGAATAATACCATCACACTTTGAGAAGTTGTGAATAAGTTCACGGGTTTCGTTTCCGTTTTCATCGGTAACGACGAGTTCAGCCTTGCTTCCCTTGCCTACACGCATTTCGGAATTTTTATAAACATCACCATAAGCATGACGAGCAATAGTAATAGGCTTAGTCCAAGTAGGAATATAAGGTTCAATACCTTTAACAATAATAGGAGTACGGAAAACAGTTCCGTCAAGAGCTGCACGGATAGTACCATTAGGAGATTTCCACATTTGAGTGAGGTTGTATTCAGGCATTCTTGCAGCGTTAGGAGTAATAGTAGCACACTTTACAGCGACGCCATATTTTTTTGTAGCCTCTGCTGAATCCATAGTTACTTTATCTTTAGTAGCCTCTCTGTTTTCAAGACCGAGGTCATAGTATTCGGTATTAAGTTCAACATAAGGTTCAAGAAGAGTTTCCTTAATCCACTTCCAGAGAATTCTTGTCATTTCGTCCCCGTCCATTTCAACGAGAGGGGTTTTCATAATAATTTTAGCCATTGGTTTTTACCTCCTGTAATTTTTATCTTATCGCACAAATCATACCATACATACCAATAACTAATAGTATTGATATAATTTTTATGCAAATGAGTACAATATTTTTGCATATTTAAGTCCCCTGCCCCACCCGTTTTTTTACAGTCGATATATGGTAATAAATCCAACTATTTTACGTAAAAATAATTTTTATTAAATGATAAACAATACACATATAAATTGTAGTTGAGTATAACAATAAAAGTATTACTGGTACTCTTCCAGTGTATTAAATAGTAAAGAGTAATATCCGCCCTGTAAAGA
>CAZTUV010000225.1:0-2996 GCA_964616595.1 uncultured Alistipes sp. | reverse complement strand
GCATGAAAATGTGCAGGAGAAATTGTAATATTTCACAATAATAATATGTTTTTTTCATTTGGAAATATAAAAATACTTTACAAAGTAATTTGTTTATGATATAATAAATAAAAAGTTTGCTTTTTGTGAGGTGATTTTATGGGCTTGTTTTCATCTTTTGGAAAACCTAAATATTTCGACAGTAAAATTCAGCCTAAATGTGATTATTGTCAATATGGTAAACGTTCTAAAAATGATAATAAAATTATATGTGAAAAAAATGGTCTTGTTGCTCCTGACTATTCATGTGGAAAATTTGTGTATTCGCCTTTGAAACGTGTTCCCGTCAAACAACTTAATTTTGTGGGAAGTCTGGCTGATGAAGAATTATATTTTGAATCGGCTGGCGACCGTGCTGAAAAGAATTCTGTTAAAAAATGATTTTATATGCTGTTGACAATATTGATATATGGTAGAATGTTTTTGTTAAACAGTATTATGATGGGAGAGATTTAAAATGTATGGATTTATGATGTTGGCAGAAAATTCTCCACTTACAGGTGATAATTTTCCGGCTACTGCACTGATTATAGTAGGAGTTATTGCAATATTACTTGCTGTTGTAACCACTATTCTTTCAAAGAAAAAGAAATAAAGAAACTTTTCCTCTGCATATACTTTGATTAGTAATTTATGCGGAGGAGTTTTTATGATTTGCAGACTTGAAGAATTACGAAAAAAAGAAGTAATTGACATTGTTACGGGCGAAAGGCTTGGATATGTTGATGATGCAGAAATGAATATAGAAAATTCAATTGTACAATCGTTTATAATTTATGGTAGAGAAAGATTTTTTGGAATTTTTGGCAGAGATAATGATATTATTATTCCATGTAATGAAATAAAGGTCGTTGGTAATGATGTTGTTTTGATTAAACATTCCGAAACGGCAACTTTAACAGAAATCAAAAATAAATTTCCTTAAATGTTGTGCTATATTACAGTGAAAAAACTATTGACATTTTTTTGAAAAAATGATATAATATTAAAGCAATTCGCACACTGATACTTTTGTGGATTGGTGCATTGTTTATGATGTTGTTCACAAGCTAAGTTCAGTGGAGGATTAATTTTAACCAATCAGGAGGAACTACACATGGGAGTAGTATCAATGAAACAACTTCTTGAAGCAGGCGTTCACTTTGGACACCAGACAAGAAGATGGAACCCTAAAATGGCTCCATATATTTTTACCGAAAGAAACGGAATTTACATTATCGATTTACAGAAAACTGTAAAGAAACTTGAGGAAGCTTATATGTTTATCCGTGACATCGCTGCTGATGGTGGTGAAGTACTTTTTGTAGGTACTAAGAAACAGGCTGGCGATTCTGTTAAGGAAGAAGCAACAAGAGCTGGTGCTCATTATGTTAACGCAAGATGGCTCGGCGGTATGCTTACTAACTTTAAGACTATTCAGACAAGAATCAAGAGACTTGAACAACTCCATACTATGGAAGAAGATGGAACTTTTGCACTTCTTCCTAAAAAAGAAGTTGTTAAGCTTAACCTTGAAATCGAAAAACTCGAAAAGTTCCTTGGCGGTATCAAGAATATGAAGAAGATTCCTTCAGCTCTCTTTATCGTTGACCCAAGAAAAGAAAAGATTGCAGTTGCTGAAGCTAAGAAGCTTAATATTCCGATTGTTGCTATCGTTGACACAAACTGTGACCCAGATGAAGTTGATTATGTAATTCCAGGTAATGATGACGCTATCAGAGCTGTTAAGCTTATCGCTGGAACTATCGCTAATGCTATTATCGAAGGTAAGCAGGGCGATGACAATGCAGAAGATGTTCAGGAAGTTGCAGCTGAAGAGGCTGTTGACGCTGAATAATTTTTAATGAAATCAAAACCCGAATTTTAATGGTTCGGGTTTTTAATAAATAATTGGAGGTAATTAAAATGGGAAAGGTTTCCGTTGCTGATATAAAGGCACTTATGAAGTCCACAGGTGTTGGTATGATGGATTGTAAAAAGGCTCTTGAAGCTAACGATGGTGATATGGACAAGGCTATTGAATTCCTTAGAGAAAAAGGTCTTGCTACTCAGGCTAAGAAAGCTACCAGAGCTGCTGCTGAAGGTATCGTTGCAGCTGTTGTAGAAGGAAATGTTGGTGTTCTTCTTGAAGTAAACACTGAAACTGATTTTGCAGCTAATACAGATGATATCAAGAACTTTGTAAATGCTGTTGCTAAAACTATAATCGAAAAGAATCCAGCTGATATTGAGGCTCTTAAGGCTGAAACTATCAATGGTGGTACTTCTACTGTTGGCGAAGTTCTTACAGAACTTGCTGGTATGAAGATTAGAGAAAACGTTGTTATTCGTCGTTTCACAAGACTTGAGGGCGTTCTCGCATCTTATATCCACAACGGTGGTAGCATCGGCGTTATGGTTAAGCTTGATACAGACCTTTCTGCTGAACAGGTTTCTGCAATCGGTAAGGACGTAGCTATGCAGTCAGCTGCTCTTAATGCTCCTTATCTTTGCCGTGAAGATGTTCCTGCTGAAGTTCTTGAAAAGGAAAAGGAAATTATTCTTGCTCAAATGGCTGAAGACCCTAAAATGGCATCTAAGCCTGAACAGGTTAAAGTTAAGATTGCAGAAGGTAAAGTTGGTAAGTATTACAGCGAAAATTGTCTCCTTGAACAGGCATTTGTTAAAGATGATAAGGTTTCCGTTAAGGGCTATGTTGATGCTGAGGCTAAGAAACTTGGCGGTTCTATCAGCGTAGTTGATGTTGTTCGTTATGAACGTGGTGAGGGTGTCGAAAAGAAAGAAGATAACCTTGCTGATGAAGTTGCAAAAATGATTAAGTAATCACTTTTGGTATAATATAATTGAAACGCCCTAACTTTTTGTGTATATTGCATAAAAGGAAAGGACGTTTTTTTTGTATATTTCACTTGCAATACATAAAAAAATATGTTATAATAAAATTAATTGGATAATAT
>CAZTUV010000224.1:0-2998 GCA_964616595.1 uncultured Alistipes sp. | reverse complement strand
AGCATCAAAGCACAAAAAACAAAATTAACAAGACTTATTACAAATGATGCAACAGCAAGTCCGGTTTTAAGTGAATCCGGTGTTTTTTGGAACTCCAAATTTTGATTATCATTATAATAAAAATCCTTATTCATTTTTTCTCCTTAAAGGGAAGTTTCCCAGTTCCAGTTGCGGACAGCCAATTCGTCCAGATTAAACGGCGTCTTTTGATATACACAATAATTAAGCCAGTTTGAAAACATCAGATTTGCAACACATCTCCAAGAAAACATTGGAATATTATTCGGGTCATCATCGGGAAAATAATTATATGGTATCTGGATATCGATTCCTTTTGCAACATCTCTGAAATATTCATTAGATATTGTATCACGGTCATATTCAGAATGTCCTGTAATAAAAAACTGCCTTCCATTCTTATTTGCGACCATATGTACACCGGCTATTTCAGAACTTGTTAATATTTTAAGCTGAGGAACTTTCTCTATATCTTCACGGCGAACCTCGGTATTTCTTGAATGAGGCACGAGAAAAACATCATCAAAGCCACTTAATATACGGCAATTTTCAACCTCTATGCGATGCGGAAAAATTCCGAACATTTTTTTATCAAGAGTATACTTAGGCACACCAAAATGATAATATAATCCTGCCTGAGCTGCCCAGCATATATACAATGATGAATACACATGAGTTTTAGACCATTCCATAATCTGTGTAATTTCGTTCCAATAATCCACCTGTTCATATTCCAGAAGTTCAACAGGAGCTCCTGTAACTATCATTCCATCATAGCGATTATCTTTTATCTCATCAAATTTCTTATAAAACGATTCAAGATGATGTATTGATGTATTTTTTGAAACATGTGATGCCATTTGAATCAAATCAATATCAACCTGTATAGGTGTATTACTAAGTAATCTCATAAGCTGACTTTCAGTTTCAATTTTTTTAGGCATTATATTAACTATTACAACTTTTAAAGGACGGATATCCTGATGTTCTGCCCGTTCTTTTGACATAACAAATATATTTTCTTCTCCAAGCGTCTTAAATGCCGGAAGTTCTGACGAAATACGAATAGGCATTACAAAGCAACTCCTTTCTTTCAATTTTCCTTTCCGATAGCGTTACGCAATGCACGGAGTTCTTCAGCAGTAAGTTCACGCCATGTACCCGGTTTAAGCATACCAAGTTTCAAAGGGCCTATACTTATACGACGCAAACGTGCAACTTCAAGTCCGACAGCCTCACACATTTTTCTGATTTGACGGTTTCTGCCTTCCTTAATAGTCATAAGAAGAACTACTCTGCCTTGTTGTTTTTCCTTTACAATAACGCTTGCCGGCAGTGTTTTTCTGCCATCAATCTCAATTCCCTCTGAAAGTTTCACAAGCTGTTCATCTGAAATATCCGGACGGACAGTTACACGATAAGTTTTTGAAATATGACGGCTTGGGTGCATGATACTATTAGCAAATTCGCCATCATTTGTAAACAGCAAAAGTCCCTCTGAATTTCTGTCAAGTCGTCCGATAGGGTAAACACGTTCTTCAACATCGTTCATCAAATCCATAACGCAACGTCTGTCAAGTTCGTCTGAAACAGTTGTAACATATCCTCTTGGCTTATTAAGCATTATATACACAAAATTTTTCTTTTTTGGCATATAGATTCGTTCGCCATCGATAGTTATAATATCTTTAAATCCGCACTTATCGCCCAGTTTAACAGGTCTTCCGTTAACTTTAACTCTTCCATGCGAAATCATGTCCTCTGCCTTACGTCTTGAGCAGTATCCACTATCCGCAATCATTTTCTGAATCCTTATTTTTTCCACTATAATTCTCCTTTATATTTCCTCAGGAGAATATACTCCCAAGTTTTTCTGATATTCTTCTGAAAAAGCTTTTCTTTTCAGAAGTATTATTAATTTTTTTTACAGGTGCGTCACATTCGGCATACAAAGGTATACGACGAACCTCCCTGTTATTGTAACTTATGCTTAATTGTGCAACTTCATCACCAGATTTAACCGGAGCATACACAAATGGAGCTGAAATAACCTGATATTCAAAATCGCCCTTATCAGCCGAAAGGACAGTTACTTCCACAGGTTCAGTTCCTGCCGTAAGAGATAGATTGTCCTTTTCAGCACCTGCAAGACAAACAGAAAGGTTTTCCGGTATATCCAATTGAATATTTTTCGTTATTTCAAAGCCATAATTATACATAGCCATATGGTCATTCCAGTCATTACTATCATTAAGTGTAACACAAATAAGATTAATACCATCACGTTCGCAAGCCGAAACCAGACAGCGTCCGGCCTCATCGGTAAAACCAGTTTTAACACCATAGACTCCATCATACATATTGAGAAGTTTATTAGTATTTTTCAGCCAGCGAGTATATGGAGGGTTGCCAAATTCGACTTTTATACTTGAAGAAGAACATATTTCACGAAAAATGTCATTTTTTAAAGCCTCTCTTGCAAGTATTGCCATATCATAAGCTGATGAACCATGACCATCGCCCTCAAGTCCGGACGGCGTAACAAACCATGTTTTTGAAAGTCCAAGTTCCTTTGCTTTATCGTTCATCATAATGGCAAAGTTTTCAATACTTCCGGCAAGTTTTACTGCGGTTGCATTTGCCGCATCGTTTCCTGACGGTAAAAGCATTCCACAACACAGGGCATATTTAGTGACAATATCTCCTTTTTGAAGTCCCATTGATGAACCTTCAACCATTATTGCATTACTATCCACTTCAAATTCTTCATAAAGATTTCCGCTTTCCAGACATAACAATGTTGTCATTATCTTGGTAGTACTTGCCATAGGAAGTTTTTCATTACAATTCACTGAATAAATTATTTCCCCAGTATCAGCCGAAATCAATACACAAGCTTTGGCATAAGTTTCTGGTTCATCAACCGCTTTTACATCAGATACAGCAATATTCAAAAAAAAGATTGCCATACATATTGAAA
>CAZTUV010000223.1:0-3009 GCA_964616595.1 uncultured Alistipes sp. | reverse complement strand
GTGTTGATTCTGCTTCAAATATGAATGGATTAGACAAAAGTGTTAACAGAAGTTTGGGAAAACAAATTAATATATTGATTAATGATTTGCCAGAAGGAACTGTGTTTAGAAATTTTACAATGAAGTAGGAGAATTAATATGTTTAAAACATTTCTTGATTATGTTGGCTATAAAGCAACTAGTGAATTAAATAGTGCAAAAGAATTTTGTGACTTAATGAATGGAGAAAGCTTTATGAATGGTATGTATCGTCTATTCAAAACCGAAGATATAAGTAAGTGGAATCATATTACGGAACAGGCATTTCCTATGTACAAAGATCAAGTTGATGTTTTTGGTTATGATTGGCTTGGAAGAATATTTGCATTAAATAAAAAAACAGAAACAATTTTATTATTTGAACCTGGTACAGGTGAAGTTCTTAATATTCCAGCATCATTTGAAGATTTTCATAATATTGAGATAGTTGAGTATCATGAAGATTCATTAGCTTCTAATTTCTTTGATGATTGGCATTCTTTTTGTAATAATTATAAATTAGAGCTAAATGAATGTGTAGGATATAAAGTTCCACTTTTTTTAAATGGTGATGACACGGTTGATAATTTAGAAGTATCTGATATGGAAGTGTATTGGGAAATAATGATGCAATTAATGAATATGTGATTCGTTTTTCAGGTTGAGGATTATCATACTTATTTTGTTGGTGAGTGTGCTGTTTGGGTGCATAATAAAAATTGTCCTCCATATATGAATGAAGATGGAACATTAAAGCCGAACCAGGAATATACAACTGGAGAGAACAAATATAGATATAAAACTGACAGTAATGGAAATATCGCAAGTGCACATGCCGATGAGTTAAAGCTTAAAACGCATGATGGAAGGTTAAGTCATAAACCAAACACACCTGGCAAACTTTCTGGTGACGATGCAGGTCATTTGTTTGCAGATCAATTTGGAGGCTCACCAAATTTAGATAACCTTGTTTCACAGAGAAGCGATTTAAATAGAGCAGTTAAAAATACAGATAATTATCGCAGTATGGAAAGGGAGTGGTCGAAGGCATTAAAGAGTGGTCAAAAGGTTACTGATGTAGACATTAAGCTTACATATAAAAATGGAACTTCTCGCCCTTCTTCATTTAAATAAAGTATCCTATAAGATTGAGGGTAAATCATTTAGACGAACATTTAAGCAATAACCAATTATAAGGAGAATTGATATGTTACAAGGATTTGAAGATGCTTTTACAAATGCACAGGCAAGAATAGTATCACTTGCGTTAGAGTTGTTGGAAAATAACAGTAAGGAAGCTGATATGGTATATATTTATATGTATCAAAGTGATACGCAAGTGTTCTTTAACGCATTCTTCGCTAAAGATAAGAAAATCTATTTTTTGAACGACTGGTTCACTGACGATCAGATTAATGATTTTTTTGATTGTGGAGAAGAAGATATAGATAATATAATTGATGTTTGTGATACGTTTGATGGAAAGTGTCCCCATGAATTTAAGTTGATTTACAATATCAAAACAAAAGCATTTGATTCAAACTATAATTATGATGATATTATAGATGATGATAAAAATTTAGTGGATATTTACCATGATTGGGTTAGAGAATGTAAAGAAGGTTTGAATAAATGATATGATAAAATATCAGTATATGATGGGGTGAAAAAATGCCAGATAATAATAATGAACAACTAACTGAACTCATATCCAACTCACAGATAGCATTTTTAAACGGCAGATATCAAGAATCATTCGGTCTTGCAAAATCAGCAATAAAACTTGATCCTAAATGTGCAGATGCCTATCAGTGTGCCGCAAATGTATGTATGTCGCTCAGCAGATATGATGATGCGATTGAATATTACAGCCAAGCGGTAAGATGTGAGCCGGATAACGGAAACAGATATTTTAATCTTGGTTATGCTCAGGCATTGGTTAATAAAATCGCTGATACTATGCAGAGCTTTGCGAAAGCTGATGAGCTTGGCTTGAATGAGGATGCTGCAGGACAGATGTATCACATTTTGGGTATTGTAAATCAGCAGCTCGGAAGACTTGATGATGCTCTCATAAACCTGAAGAAGTCTGAAATGCTTGTTCCGGGCGATATTGACATTATGAAGCGTAAAGCTGCAATTTACGGAATTCAGGATGATATTCCAAACGGACTGAATGTAGCAAATCAAATGAAGCTTCTTGCACCGTCTGACTATTCGGGCTATCAGGTTGCTTACATTATGTTAAAACAGGCAAACCGCTTGGAGGACGCTTTCAAAGAGCTTGCATATGCAAGAAAAAACCTAATGAATTTCCCATTTGCACTTTGTAGTGATATGGTAAATTTTGAACTTACTGTATACAACAAGGATCATGATGTAAACTGTTTTCAGAGAGCGATAACATATATAAAGCACTATATGAAAACTGAAAAACCAACTCATCAGGAAGTTGCTGAATGTTACCTTACAGCTGCTGATTTATATTTACAGATTGAAGATGCGGATAGCGTGATCATGTGTCTTAAAGGAGCTGAAAATCCGGTTTTCTCATATAACAATGGTGTGCTTTATTATGAATATGACCCGAAAATGGCGGATACGAGTTCAATCTTGAATGAAATGAATGCCAATCTGTATCGTTACGAGCAACTGAGTACTGAACAGTTGGAAGCGATGCGGAAGAATGGTACATATCTTACCCCAAATGTAAACGATACTTCTCAGGCAAATGCATACAAGCTTCCTGAAAACGAAGGAATAACCATCACACAGGAAGATAAAGACAGAATCAATCGCTTGTACATAGGTGCATATACCTTAAAAAAAGATTTCAGAAAGGCTATGTATCATGCACTTGAACTTCAGAAAAGTACACAGTCCAATCTTGTTGAACTTGGCTGGTATACTGAAGCGAGAGCTATGAAAGACATGGGTCTTGATGGATGGCAGGATAAGTATATCGAAGTTCAGAAGAAATTGAGAAATGCA
>CAZTUV010000222.1:0-3014 GCA_964616595.1 uncultured Alistipes sp. | reverse complement strand
AATGCTTTCAAAGAAAAAAAACCTGATGCTGATATTATACGTATGGGCATAGGAGATGTAACACTTCCAATAGCTCCGGTGGTTGTTGATGCTATGAAAAAAGCTTGCGATGAAATGGGAATTAAAGAAACTTTCAGAGGATATGAAGACAGCGGTGCAGGTTATGATTTCCTTAGAAATGCTATTTCCAGATATTATAAAAGCTTTGGTGCAGACGTTTCACCAGAAGAAATCAGAATTAATGACGGTGCTAAAAGCGATTGTGGTAACATTGCAGATATTTTCGGCAACGATAATATTATTCTTGTTACAGACCCAGCATATCCTGTATATGTAGATTCAAATCTTATGAGTGGCAGAAAAATTATATATGCTAATTCAAATGAAGAAAATAATTTTACTGCTATGCCTGATTATAATATTCATGCAGATATTATATACTTATGTTCACCGAACAATCCTACTGGTTCTGCCTATACAACTGAACAACTTAAAATATGGATTGACTATGCTAAAAAAAATAATGCTATAATTATATATGATTCAGCTTATGAGGCATTTATTACTGAACCCGATATACCAAGAAGTATCTTTTGCGTTGAAGGTTCTGAAGAAGTATCTATTGAAATGTGTTCTCTTTCAAAAACAGCTGGTTTTACCGGTATAAGATGTGGTTATACAGTTATTCCGGACGCACTGAAAGTTATAGCCTCTGATGGCACAGAAGTTTCAGTTTCGCAGATTTGGGGACGCAGACAGGGCAGTAAATTTAATGGCGTTTCGTATCCTGTCCAACGTGGTGCGGAAGCTGTTTTCACTGAGGAAGGCTTGAAACAAATCCATGAAAACATTTCTTATTATAAGGAAAACGCACGTATAATTGCTGATACAATGACAAAAACAGGTACAAAATTCACTGGTGGAATAAATTCGCCATATATATGGTTTAAATGCCCCAAAAATATGAACAGCTGGGACTTTTTCGATTTAATGCTCGAAAAAATAGCCGTAGTCGGTACTCCCGGAGCCGGATTTGGTAAAAATGGTTATAATTGGTTCAGACTCACTTCATTCGGGGACAGACAACGTACAATTGAAGCTATGCAACGCTTTGAAAGTTTAATAAAATCATTATAAGGAGATTTCAATTTATGTCAGGCAAAATCGGACTTGTCCTCAGTGGAGGAGGTGCAAAAGGTGCTTATGAAATAGGCGTATATAAAGCTCTTTCCATAATGGGTGCTGATGCTTATATTGATACCATATCCGGAACTTCAGTTGGTGCTTTAAATGCCGTTCTGCTGGATAGTTGCGGAGCTGATTATTCTGAACGTATATGGAATAATCTTAAAATAACTGATATGCTTAGTTTAGACAAGCATCGTCTGAAAAAATTGCCTGATTATTCTGCCCATGATTTCGTGGGAATAAAACCTGATAATCTTGTTGACAGTATTGTTATTGGCGGAATGAATCTGTTTAAATCCTTTAAAAAAGATAACTTGATAAATGATACAATAAAAAACGGATTGCCATTTACACAGGAAAAAATCAGCAATCTTATTGATGAACATATAGATTTCAGTCATATATATAGAAAAATTCATATTGTTTGCAGTGACAGCGATGGTGACCCTAAAATATTCACAATAAATAAATATTCACCGTCAGTTCAGAAACAAATTATCCTTGCATCATCTGCACTTCCAATAGTTTACACAGGAACTTCCGGAATAGAAATAAATGGAGAACGTTATTTTGACGGTGGAGTTTCCGGCAATGAATATAATACACCTGTTTCATTCCTTTATGACAACGGATATAAATCATTAATTGTAGTTCATCTTAAATATGATGCTGATATTACCAATCAATACAGAATGCGTGATGCTAATATTGTAAATATCATTCCATCTAAGGATTTAGGGGGATTCATGAGCGGAACATTGAATCTCAACGAAAAAAAAATACAATCTGATATCGAACTGGGATATAATGATACTATATCTCATATGTATGAGATTTCCTCAATGATTAATAAACTATAAAATATAAATATCCGGAAAACTTTATAAAGCTTTCCGGATTTTTTTACTTTGCACCTTTTCCGCATACAACTGCATAGCACATCTTGAAAAATATCTTGAAATCAAATGACAAACTTCTGTTTTTTATGTATTCTATATCAGTATCCATCCATTCATCAAAAGACATATCGCTTCTGCCTTCGGTCTGGCAAACACATGCCAATCCGCCCTTAACAAGTAATCTGTCCATTTCTTTAGGAGTATAAAGAACCACTTCCCTTGGAAGAGCCGGACGTGGCCCGATAATAGACATATCCCCTTTAATAACATTAATAAGTTGTGGAAGTTCATCAATAGAAGTTTTTCTGATAAATTTTCCAATTTTTGTTATTCTCGGGTCGTCATCACTTTTAAAAGCCAATCCGTCGCTCTTATTAAGTTCCTGAACCTTAGCGAATTTTTCTTCTGCATCTATACACATTGAACGCAACTTATACATTTTAAATGGTTTTCCGTTTTTTGTAATACGGGTTTGTGCAAAAAAAGGATTTCCACCATCTGATAAAAATATTGCCAATGCAAATCCACCTATTGGAATAACTGTCAATATAATACCCATACTTCCGAATACAATATCCAAGATTCTTTTGGAAATCTCATAAAGTTTTCCACCTGCCGGTTTAATTTTAGATTTCTTTAATACTTCAATAATATCTTTTTGAAGCTTTTCCAAATCTTTTTCGGTAAAATTAAGTATAGGATATTTTTTTATACCCTCTTTATTATGTTGTTTTTCAGATAAGTTATTAGTTTCAGTTGTAATCTGATTATCTGTAATTTGACCATTATCAAGATAAGTAGCTGGCATTTTACTCCCCCTCTTAAAAATAATGTTTTTCATTTGTGTGGCATAACAAACTATTATAAACTTTAATTATTCTGACACACTTTCTAAAAAAACCTTATTTTTTATTTTAACATATATAC
>CAZTUV010000221.1:0-3062 GCA_964616595.1 uncultured Alistipes sp. | reverse complement strand
TTCAAACAACTTGTAAACTATTACTGGTATTTTTATGAATTATAAAATTAGTCTTTACTTTTTTAAACGATTGTGGTAAAATATAACTATTATAAAAAAAGGAAGTCTTTATTTATGAAAAAAAGTTTTATAAAAAAAGCTATGATTATGTTATCATTTATAATTTCTGCAATTGCTGTAAGTTCGTTATTAACTTCCTGTCAGGGAGAAAACATTGATGACGAAAGTATTTCCGAAATCATAGAAGATAACGTTCTGACAGAAACCACAGTTACAACTACAAATGTTTCAACAGAAGAAACTACAATTGAGTCAACAACATCAGTCGTATCTATTGAATTAATGACAACTTCATACATAACAACTCATGTAATCACTGTTCCCACAGGCACACAGAAAGAAGTAACCAAGCCACCCGTTACTCAATATGATGTATGGCCACCTGTTACTCAAAACAATACAGATATAACTTCATCTGATGATACAGAAAGTACAACAACTACCACTGTTCCGTCAGCCGGTTCTTACATAGGGGATTCCCCAAATAGCCAGTTTTACCAAGAAAGACTTGCTATTGCCGGAGATTCCATAGCATACGGATTTGATGCTTATGGATATATTTCTCCCTCAAAAAATATAGCTACTGAATCTGTTTCAATGTGGAACAGAGATTACTTTACATTTAATACAGGGCTTGGACTTGTTGATAGTATTGCATATATAAATCCATCAATTGTTTATATGTCAATAGGCATGAATGATGTCAATAATTCAACGCCCGAAGAGTTTGCACAAAAATATAAAGAAACGATTTACGAAATAAGAAACAAAGTTCCGAATATAAATATAATTGTTGCTGCTATAACGCCTGTTTCAGCTGATTCTGACTTTACAAGCAATTATACTATACAATTATTCAATTCGGCACTTGAAAATATGGTAGAAGAAATAAATTCAAATTACGTTTATTATTTTGATGCTTATTCAGTAGTTGCAGACCCTGCCACGAATTCTCTCCCACCTGAATGCAGTGGTGGTGATGGTATTCATCTTGTTTCATCATGTTACTATAATTTCCTTAACGAACTGTTCAATATGCTTGATGAAACCTCTGTAAAATCCAATATAGAAGAGGCAGAATCCCAAAACATATCAGAATAAAAAAATTCCCCTGAAATATGGGGAATTTCTTATTTCAAGACTTATTGCCCGAACTAATTAAAAGTTGTTTCATAAGGCATAAATCAAAAGAATTTATAACATTATCCTGACACAAATCGCCAGCCTGCCAATTATAAATATGAATATCTGATGCAGATAAAAGCCATTTTTGCATAATAACTACATCAGCAATATTAAACTCATTATCTGAATTAACATCACCCTTTATATAAGATGAAACAGTATTTACATCTATACCTGTAATAGCCTTGACGATTTGAGGAAAAATCCATTCATCATTATATCTGTCATAGAGGGACATTCCTTTATAATATCCATAATCAGAATCAACTTCTATTTTTCCTCCACCGTCCCACCAAAAGCATTTAATACCATATTTACTTGCATTTTCAACAATATATCCAGCCCATTCTGCACGGTCGGATTCATTATTTTTATTAGCAGCACCAAATTCACCGATAATAACAGGAATACCATTGCTTGTAAAATGGTCATATAAATTATATAATGTACCGTCGATAGAAGATTTACCACCATTTTCAGTCCATACACTTTGTTGATTACTTTCTTCTGTAATTTCCGTACAATAGCTTGCAGGAGAATAATAATGTACTTCTACAATGATAGCATTTTGAGCTGTATCAACTGGAACAACAAAATCATCAAGCTGAGCTCCTCCTGTTCCAGCCGCATAAGTATTAACAATAATACATCTTTCAGAATTATTGCCTCCTGTTTTTCTAACAGTATCTACAAAAATCTGATTCAGTTGGTTCACAGCATCGCCAGCAGTTTTACCAGGGTATACCCAATTATTATCTTCATCAAGAATTTCATTGAATCCTTCAAATATAAGATAATCATTATAGTCAGCAAATTCGTTTGCAATTTGTGTCCAAAGAGAGATAAATTTTTCTTTATTCTCAGTTATATTTTTTTCAGATGCCTTAAGCCAGCTTTCGCCTCCAACATCATGATGAACGTTCAGAATACAATACATATCATTGTCAACAACATAGTCAACAGTTTCTTTAACTCTTTCCATCCATTCAGAATCAATTTTGTATCCATTATCATCATCAATATGCTGACTCCAAGTAACAGGCACACGAATCGCATTAAACCCTGCTTCCTTAACGGAATCAATCATATTTTTAGTAGTCTGAGGATTTCCCCATGCGGTTTCAAAGTCTTTTGGAGTTCCATCGGAATAGGCTGTAATCCAATCTCCATTTGAATCCAAAGTATTTCCCAGATTCCAACCTGCATTGATATTATTAATTATTTCTCCTGAGATTCCACTATAATTAAGTTCAATTTCTGTATCATCATTGTTTTCATATATATAGCATACTTTGGTTACAGTAAGTCCTTCTTCAGATGGTGAAGGCATAATATTAATTCCATTAAGCGTTGAAAAATCCGTACCATATTCAGCCGAAATCAAATCATATTTAAAATATGCCGTTCCATTAGAACAATATGTCGGAGTCATCTGCACCCATGATGGACCACCTGACCACGAAAGCATAACAAGGATAGGTTCTGCTGATGATTCATAATCGACCTTAATTGTAAAAGATTCTTTAAAATCATTTACGTCAAACTCACCATTTCCAAGTGATACAGCAGAATTCCAATCATCTCCCCATTTTTCAAATTCAACCTTAGCAGAGCCCTCAAAGATAACATTTTCTTCTGTACTTTCAGCTTTTGCTGCAACAGGAACATTTAAAATTACTGCTACTGATATTATAGCCGACAAAATCTTATTAATCATACTCATAATACCTCTTTATATTTTTTAATTAATTATTTAATACGTACTCCACATTCAGGGCAGAACTTAGGAAGATTATTTATATCAGGTGCAGTCCAGC
>CAZTUV010000220.1:0-3074 GCA_964616595.1 uncultured Alistipes sp. | reverse complement strand
ATATATAAATAAATCGAGGCAACATCATTATACTTAAGTAAAAATGGTGTTGCCTTAATAAAATATTATTACTGACAAAATAAAAATTATTTCAAACTACAAATTCTTCATATAACTTTTTTAATCTCTTCTGAAAATATCTCTGGTGTAGACTTTTTCCTCTACATCGTCCAGACAGGAATCATACCTGTTTGCGATGATGGCATCAGACATTTCCTTGAATTTTGCAAGGTCGTTGACAACAACACTTCCGAAAAATGTTTCGCCGTCCTTGAGTGTAGGTTCATAGATGATAACGGATGCACCCTTTGCCTTCACTCGCTTCATGACCCCTTGAATTGAGGACTGGCGAAAATTATCACTATTAGATTTCATCGTCAGACGATATACACCAATCACAACCTGCCTTTCTGAATCAGTATTCCAGTCATTATTTTTACTGTAATCGTAATAGCCTGCCTTTTCAAGAACTCTGTCTGCAATGAAGTCCTTACGGGTTCTGTTGGACTCTACGATGGCAGACATCATATTCTGCGGCACATCAGCATAATTTGCAAGAAGCTGCTTAGTATCTTTCGGCAGACAATAGCCACCATAACCGAAAGAAGGATTATTATAATGCGTTCCGATACGAGGGTCAAGGCATACGCCATCGATAATCTGCTGCGTATTCAAGCCTTTCATCTCTGCATAGGTGTCAAGTTCATTGAAATATGACACTCTGAGGGCAAGATATGTATTGGCAAAGAGCTTGACTGCCTCTGCCTCCGTAAATCCCATAAACAGCGTGTCGATATTCTCTTTGAGTGCACCCTGCTGGAGAAGTCCTGCGAACGTATGGGCAGCATTTACAAGTCTTTCATCGGACATATCTGTTCCCACGATTATTCTGGACGGATAGAGATTGTCATAGAGTGCCTTGGATTCACGGAGAAACTCAGGGCTGAAAATGATATTCTTGCTGCCTGTTTTCTCACGAATGTTTCTTGTATAGCCTACTGGAATTGTGGATTTTATTACCATAATGGCATTCGGATTATACTTCATCACAAGGTCAATGACCGTTTCCACCGCACTGGTATCGAAGAAATTCTTCTTGCTGTCATAATTGGTCGGTGCAGCAATGACTACAAAATCAGCGTCCTTGTAAGCAGATTCTGCATTAAGTGTCGCTGTCAGATCAAGTTCCTTTTCAGCAAGATATTTTTCAATGTAGTCGTCCTGAATCGGCGATTTTCTGTTGTTTATCAATTCTACCTTTTCAGGGATAATGTCTACTGCGGTTACGGTGTTGTGCTGTGCGAGTAGTGTTGCGATGGATAAGCCTACGTATCCTGTTCCTGCGACTGCGATTTTCAAATTAATTACCCCCTATTTAAATCTATATTTTATATGTAACATTTTCAGCCCTTCATTAACAAGAGTAAACTGCTTTGTTGCTATCATATAAATGCATGCAAATGTAACATATACAATGGCTCCACATATCACTTGAACAATCATAGTTACAAGGGCAGATGCACTTATATTTGAAAGTAAATGAACTGCACCATACATAACAACTCCAATTACACAGAACGACAAACCATTTACTATATACCTCTTCAGTTCAATCTCATGACGCAACATATAAAACTGAATAAAAGCGACAAAAAACTCCGCAACAATAGTTCCTATTACAGCACCGACGCCCTCATACCGTGGAATTAAAAGATAGTTAATTATGAGATTTACAATTGCACCAGCTGTTAGTGAAATAAGATAAACCTTATCCTTCTTATTAGGGATAATATATTGTGTACGCAAAGCTCCTGCCCAGCCTTTAAATATAATAATCGGGCATAACATAACTATAAATAAACTGCATTTTTTAAAAGAATCGCCATAAAACCATGGCACAAAAATTGGTCCAATTCCTGCCAATCCAAAGGCCATAGCAGCAGCAGTCATCATAGCAAACATCATAACACTATTCATTAAATTTATTGCTTTTTCATTTTTATCTGTAGCATAAAGATTTGCCATTCGTGGAAGCATCACATTGTCGAGTGCAAGGATAAGAGTATTAGGAATTTGCACAATATTTTCAGCATAAGTATAAAATCCCACTTCATCCTTACTTCCCATCATGCCAAGCATAAGCTTATCCATAATATTATAAAGACTAACAGCTATTACTGGCCAAAAAAGAATTAAGTTTGGCTTTATATGTTGTTTAATTCCTTCCCAACTTGGAATTTTAAATGATATATGTTTAAATACAAAGGGCCAAATAACCAAAACAGAAAGTAGATTTCCACCTGCAATTATTATTGTATATATAGGAAGGTCATCTCTCGTTTTTACAAACAAAAACACACCTGCAGCCATTCCGAGGCGAACAACAATATTTCTAATTGTTGTTAATTTAAACTGTTCCAAACCAAACATCAACCAGTTTACACTAAACCAACCAGAAGCAACATAAAGATATTGTAAAAAGCTTACCAAAATATCTTCTTTTACAAAATAAATGCAATATACCATATAAACGATAGTTACAGCAAAGCCCATTAAAAACTGAAAAGAATAGATTTCCCAGAAAGTGGCACTTAGTTTTTCTTTATCATCTCTTACCTCTGCAATAGTTCTGTTTCCATAGTTATTAACACCCAGCATAATAAAAAGGAAAAAATAATTTGCACAAGCTTGTGTATAAGTATATACACCAACATTATGTGAACCAAGCACACGTGCAATATAAGGTGCAGTAATAAGTGGTAGAATAATAGCTAATATTTGGTATGCAAGGTTATATATAAAATTCGTTTTCATTTTTATTTGTTTTGTCATTGCCTTTGCCTCCAATAAAAATTAAACTTTAATAGAATCACCCTTTATGCTTTGATGAGAGTGTCAGCATATCACCTATATGCTTATTACCTTTCTCAGAATACTACTTAGTCATTCCATAAATTGATGTAAATGTTAATTCACCAAGAATTATACTTATTCATTTTAAATATAAATCATTACTATTTAAAATCTGAATAGGAAGAAACATTATAAATATTGCCAACGATATAGCATAAACC
>CAZTUV010000219.1:0-3085 GCA_964616595.1 uncultured Alistipes sp. | reverse complement strand
AGAATTTCGGACGATTATATCAATTCTAAAATCTTCACTCCTTACACTATGTGCAAACATATCCACGGCTTGTGTATCTGAGGTTGAGTTGACAGGATTAAAAAGGTGTAGGTTGTGGAGATAGGATTGTTTATTAGAAAACAATAGAAATAGGAGTTGAATCCATGATTATATATGCGACAAAACAAACCATAGATAGATATGGAATAAAACTGCCAGAAAACTTTCAAGATCCGATTATGCGTCAAATTGCTTTAGATGTGTATAATGGTGAAAAGGATAATTGCTTGCTTGAATGGGGAGCAAAATTATTTTATTTTGATCGTCATAAGTGTATTCAAATTTGTAATTTTGCGAGTAAATTAACGATTGTTCTTGTAGATATAAAAAAGGCAGATTTAAAAGTTGTGGGAGATTTAGTTGCCAGGTATCTAATGGATATATATTCAGATAATAAAAAAATGATAGCTTTGTTAGAACGCTTATTCAAGGAATATCCATTAATGTGTTTTACTAAACTTACAGATCGCAGAATAATTTCTACAATGAATCGTTTTCAAAGTATATATCTTGAAGACGGATATCGTCTATATGATTTTATTGAGAATGGTATTATAAAGACAATAAATTTAAACCGAAAAATCAATTGTGAGTACATAGTGACGGATAAAATTGATGGTAAAACAGAGTATTATTATCCGGTTGAGAGATTTGAAGAATTGCTTGATAAATATTATAAATAGTGCAATATTTACTTGTTGAAATTTTAAATATGTATTGGCATGATGGAAATATAAAAGCAGTTAAATATATGATAATTACATAAGCATTGATAGCGTTGCGACGTATGACATATTTAGAAATAAAGATAGCCACTTTGTACAACTGAATTAAGGAAAAACAGACATTCTGGCATATCGTGTAGTGAAACTATAGAAACTTAAGTGTTCTGAATTTGATAGATGGATTGCCAGTGGAAAAATCACAGAGTAATTATCAATATGTTAGGAAGGAAGAATTACGATGCCTGAAATTAGATTATATAATGAGGACTGTATAACAGCCATGAAAAAAGTGGAGGATAAATCCATAAGCTTGATTGTTACAGATCCTCCATACAACCTTGGAAATTTCATGAAGAATAGAGATACCAATCTTAGCAAAATGCGAGATAACTTTTTTGGTTCTGCCGGGTGGGACGATATGGAATTTGATGAGTGGGAAAAATCAATGGGTGATTTTTTCAAGGCGGCGGCAAAGGTCATGAGAAAAGGCGGTACAATGATTGTATTTATGGCAATTATTAAAGTGGAAACAATCATTCAGTTGGCTGAAAAACATGGCTTTTACTATAAGACGACGGGCATATGGCATAAAACAAATCCAATGCCAAGAAACATGAATTTGCATTTTGTAAATTCAACAGAAGCTTGGATATATTTCACATACAAAACTCGAACCGGAACCTTTAACAATAGTGGAGCCTTGATTCATGATTTTATAGAGACATCGGTTACTCCGAATGGAGAAAGAAGATATGGTAAGCATCCAACACAAAAGCCGGAAAGTTTAATACAACATTTTGTGGAAATATTATCCAATGAAAACGAATGGGTTTTTGATCCATTTATGGGAAGTGGAACAACAGGTGTTGTTGCTAAGAGAACGGGACGAAATTTCATTGGAGTCGAATTGAATAAAGACTATTTTGAAATTGCAAAGTCCAGAATAGAGGAAAAACCAAATGAAACCAACAGTAATTGATTTATTTGCCGGTGTAGGCGGCTTATCGCTTGGATTTGAAATGCGAGGATTCAATGTGCTTGTGGCAAATGAATACGATAAATCAATTGCTGCTGCTTACACAGCAAACCACAAAAGCACAAAAATGATTGTCGGAGATATAACCTCGCTGGATTTAGATAAAACCTTTGAGCAGTATAAGGGAAAGGTTGATGTTGTCATTGGGGGCCCGCCCTGCCAGGGATTTTCACAAAAAGGTCAGAGAAAAACCATTCATGATGAGAGAAATTTTTTGTTTAAATACTATGTTGCAGTGGTGAAACTTGTTTCTCCGAAGTATTTTGTGATGGAGAATGTACCAAATCTGCTTACCGCCGAGGGTGGGTATTTCCGCAAAGAGATAGAAGAATTATTCAACGATATGGGGTATTCATTACAATATGGTGTATTGAATGCATCTGATTATGGAGTACCACAGAATCGCCGTAGAGCTGTAATTATTGGAAAATTAGGAGGAGATGCACCATGTCTTCCGAAGCCAAAGAGCAATACAGTTACGATATGGGATGCAATTAGTGACTTGGCGTTTCTTGAGTCTGGAGAAGGACAAGACGAGCAAGCATACAAAATGCCGCCCGAAAGTGAATATGAAAAACTTCTTAGGAAAAATTCAGAGGTATTATACAACCATGTTGCGACCAAGCATTCGGCGTTAGCCTTAAAGAGACTTGCTCTGATTCCACCGAATGCAGGAAGAGAGGTATTACCTAAAGAGCATCTTACCAAGTCAATTTATAGTGGAACATGGACTCGAATGAGAAAAGATGAAATATCAGTCACTATTACAACAAGATTCGATACGCCGTCTTCAGGAAAGTTTACACATCCATTTTTAAACAGAGCGATTACAGTTAGAGAGGCCGCACGTATTCAATCATTTCCAGATACATTTCGTTTTGTTGGAAACAGGGGTTCTCAAATGAAACAGGTTGGGAATGCTGTACCACCTTTATTGGCTGCGGCTGTTGCAGAGGTAATTATGAAGGATATGAAGGAGGAGTTAAAGAATGAACAGACCAGATAATATATCGGTATACGAATATTATGTCAATATATACTATAAATATTATTGGTAGAAAATCTCACAAAGTTTTTATAATTACTTTGTGCAATTCCACCAATAACATTTATAAAAGACATTAATCTTTTTTTTCAGCTTTTGTTTCTTTTGATTTTCCAATACTTCTAAAGATAATACCTAATAAAAGAAATAGAAATCCAAAAACAACTATGAAGAAAAAACGTTCATTTACAAAATTGTACAGTATTGATTGTGTATTTG
>CAZTUV010000218.1:0-3105 GCA_964616595.1 uncultured Alistipes sp. | reverse complement strand
ATAGTAATCAGCTTTCTGAATATATTCAGAAACGCTGAAATTTTAAATTAAGAAAGGAAAACTATGAATACTTATACGATATTGCAGTTTTTTTCAAGATTAGTAACATTGTTACTTGTAATGCCGGTTCATGAGGCGTCGCACGCACTTGTTGCTAAATGGCTTGGCGACGATACCGCTGAACGTCAGGGCAGAATAAGTCTTAATCCGTTTTCACATCTTGACCTTATGGGTTCGATACTGATAGTTTTTACTGGATTTGGCTGGGCTAAACCTGTTCAGGTAAATCCGAATCGCATGAAAAATCCACGTGCAGGTTACGCTCTTACTGCACTTGCAGGCCCTGTATCAAATCTTATTGTTGCATTTTTGTCAATATTTATATGGGCTTGTCTGCTATGCACTGAATCTGGAATTAGTTGTTATATGTATAATAACGATTCGACTATTATGTATAGTGTGCTTGTTCTTTTACAGTTTCTTTTTAGCGTAAATATTGGTCTTGCAATGTTTAATCTTATTCCCGTACCACCTCTTGACGGTTTTAATGTATTAAGATTTTTCCTTGGTGAAAAAATTGACAGATGGTTTTATATGCATCAGCAACAATTGCAAATAGGTTTTCTTGTATTATTGCTTGCTTTGAATTATATTCCGTCACAATATAACATTCTTAGCATAGCACGTGAATTTGTAAGCAATAAAATGCTTGAAACTGTTATAAAGATTCCTATGCATAGGTGGGGACTTTCTTAATGGAAAAAATATCTTTCCGAATCGAGGGCTTTGAAGGACCTCTTGATATACTTCTGCTATTAATAAATAAGCATAAACTTAATATTTTCGATATTGAAATTTCAGAATTACTTAAGCAATATATGGCGTTTATGGAAGAATGTCATGAACAAAATCTTGAACTTGCAGGAGAGTTTCTTGAAATGGCTGCACGTCTTATATATATAAAAACAGCATCATTATTGCCACAACCTGAAATTGCTGAAAAAATGAAAAAAGAACTTGAAGGTTCATTGATAGAATATTCTATTTGCAGGGATATTGCTAATAATCTTTCCAAAAATTATAACGGAGATATTTTTGTGAGAAAGCCTATGAAAATTAAAGTGGATATGACATACAAACTATTTCATTCACCTGAACGCCTTGCCGAAACATATAAGAACCTTTCGTGCCGGAAAATTGTGCCGGAAATTAAGGAAAATAAAATAGAAGAAAAAATAAATTCTGTTGTTAAAAGACGTATAGTTTCCGTTACAAGTAAAGTTGTACATGTCCTGCGTGAATTGTATTCAACAGGTGAAGTCTGCATGGACAGGCTTTATGATGGTATTACAGACAGGTCAGCACGTGTTGCAACCTTTCTTGCAGTTCTTGAATTGACACGTTCGGGCAGGATTTTTATAAGCGATGATAATACAACTATTTTTATGAAACAAAAGGAGGGCGGTAAAAAATGGAAATCGAAGAAAAACTCGGTACAATAGAGGCTATATTATTTGCAAGCGGAGAACCTGTTGAAATATATCGTCTTTCTGATGCAAGCGGCGTTGATATTGGTACGCTTTCTTCTATGATAAAAGCACTTAACGAACGTTATGATAATAATAGTAGTGGTATCTGTATTAAAAAGCTTGAAAGCAGTTATCAGATGTGTACCCGTGAAAAGTTCGCACCAGCTATCCGAAAGGCTCTTGAAACAAAAAGAAATACTCCCCTTTCCAATGCAGCTATGGAAGCTTTGACTATAATAGCATATAATCAGCCTGTTTCAAAAGGCTTTGTTGAAAAAGTCAGAGGTATAGACAGTTCATCAGTTATAAATAACCTTGTTGAAAAAGGTCTTATAGAAGAGGCCGGACGTCTCGATGTTGTCGGGAAGCCTGTTATTTATCGCACAACTGCTGTTTTTTTGAGAACTTTTGGATTGAGTTCAATTTCAGATTTACCGGCCGTTGGTCAGGCAACAATAAATGAAGATTATCAGGAGTGACGGCGGATTTGATAATATTGAAAATTCTATTATATATACTTCTTGCTATTCTGAGTATAATTATATTATTGATAGTTCTGGGATTATGGTTTCCGGTAATAGCAGACATCAGCTTTATAAACGGCAAACTCAGATATAACATAAATTATTCTTTTATAAGGCTTATTGATTCAGAAGGCAGAGGATTTCTGAAAAGAAGAAAAAAGAAAGTTCCGGCAAGTAATGATGATTCTGAAACTGAAGATATATCAGATTTTCCTGAATACGATGAAAATTATGATTTTTCACAGGATAATTCTGATATAGATGATGTCACAGAAGAAATTAAAGAAAATGATGAATTTGAAGAAAAAAAGCCTGAAAATTCAGAAAAGCCCATTCATAGTAATAAGATTACCGATAAAATTGAATTTCTTATAAATATATGGGAAACAGGCGGACAACCATTGCTAAGAGCTTTTAAAGGTTTTCGACTGAAAAATATGTATGTAGATTTTATAGTTACAGGTGAAAACTCTTATAATTGTGCTATGAACTATGGACAAGTATGTAGTATGGTTTATAACGCACTGGCATGGCTAGGCGAGATTTTTACAGTGAGTTATAAGACAGTTGATATACAATGTGGATTTTCAATTGATAAATCACAATGGGATTTTTCTTGTAAATTGAGTTTCAGACTATATAATCTGGTTATTGCAGGAATATGGTTTCTTGTAACATATATTTTCAGAATATTCATTCCTGAAAAACTTAAACGTAAAAAGTGAGGTTATTATTATGGAAAAAAGTAAAACACCAGTAAGTGAACTGCTTGGCATTTCAATGGAAAAAGTAAAGGAAATGGCAGATATTAATTCTATTATTGGTGACCCTATTAAACTTGATGACGGAACTACTATTATACCTATTTCAAAAGTAACATATGGTTTTGCTTCCGGAGGTTCTGATTTGCCGTCAAAATATGAAAAAAACCTTTTTGGTGGCGGAGCAGGTGCAGGGATTTCTATAAAACCAGAAGGTTTTTTAGTAATATCTTCTGACGGAACCGCTAAAATGGTTTCTGTTGATTCCAAAGAGGATTTGGCAAGTCAGGC
>CAZTUV010000217.1:0-3163 GCA_964616595.1 uncultured Alistipes sp. | reverse complement strand
GTGTAGAATATCTTGATTCTCTCCAAAATGACGGTAATATTGTGATTATTCATCAAAAAAATGGTGGGGTTTCTTCTGCACGTAATAATGGTATAAAAAATTCAAGGGGTGAATTTATAACATTTGTTGATTCAGATGATTATATTCTTCCTGATTTTCTTGAACAATCTGTTTCGCTTATTAAAAAATACAATGCAGATTTGGTAATGGGCGGAATTAACATTGAAAATAACTCTAAAATTCAAAAATGTGGAATTAAAAGTAAAAAAGAAATTATATATACTGATAAAAGTTCAATACAGAAATTCTTTCTTACAGCTCAACCGGATTCTGAAAGTCCTGAACTTAAAGGACTTCGTTGTGGTGGCCCATGGAGTAAACTTTTTAGAAAAAATGCTGTGAAAAATATACATTTTAAAACTGATATTCCTATATATGAAGATATGGTATATAATCTTGAAGCCATTGAAAATATGAATAAAATTGTTGTTGCACCTTACATATGGTATAACTACATTATTTATTCTGATTCGGCAATGAGAAAATATCGTCCGAATGGTATAGATGAACAATATAAAATTTTTGATTTCCTTATGTCTTACCAAAAAAATCACGCTGATATGCAATGTGCTATTTCTAAAAAAACGTGTGAAAGTATAAAAAAAATAATTGAAAATACAATATATCACAAAGATTCTAAATATGGAAATAAAAAGAAAACTTTAAGAAGAATATTTAATGACGAGAAAATTATCCGTTTGCTTGACGGTTTTGATATAAATGAGTATTCTGGACTTTCCGGAAGTGTACGTATATATTATAAGCTTTGTGCAGGAAAGAAGATAAACTTATTGCATATGTTTTTTGGTGGTAAATATATTATGCAGAATATAAAAACGAGGTTTAAAATATGAAAATTGGAATCATGACTTTTCATAAATCTATAAATTACGGTTCGGTTTTACAGGCATACGCACTTGCATTGAAACTCAAAAATATGGGTCATGAAGTGGAAATTATAGACTATGAACAATGTAATTATGGCTACCAGTATAATCCCATTAAAATGCCTGTATCTTTTTCAGCATTGAAGCATGATTTTGTAAATATTTTTCTGATACGCACAATGTTTAATCGTAAATCAGGTTTTGAAAAATTCAGAAAAAAATATCTGCCTCTTACTGATAAGGAATATTTTTATGGTGATGATTTATCAGAACTTGACAACAAATATGATTTCCTTATATGTGGCAGTGACCAGATATGGAATACAAATGCCAGTGATTTTGATATGGCATATTTTTTCCCATTTGCTGAAAATACACCTAAAATTTCTTATGCCCCAAGTCTTAATCTTGGTGAACTTTCAAATGCTAAAAATCCTCGAAAGCTTAAAAAGTGTATTATGAAATTTAAGGCATTATCTGCAAGGGAAGATGCTGGGAAAGATAAGATACTTAAATTTATTGAAAATAAAAAAAATGTTAAGGTAGTTCTTGACCCTACATTACTTAATTATAAGGACGATTATGAAGAAATTTCGTCAAAGAGAGTTGTAAAAGAAAAGTATATATTCTTTTATTCTGTGAATTATGCTGAAGATGCTGTGAAAGCTGTTGAATTTCTTTCTAATATGACAGGTCTGCCTGTATATACATTGCCGGCTGGAAAAGGTACAAGAGCTTTATTAAAAATAAAAACACAAAGAAAAATTAATGTGTGTCGTGACAGCGTTGCTCCAGAAGATTTTCTTAGTCTTATTAAGTATGCAGATTATGTTGTTACAAATTCTTTTCATGGTACAGCGTTTTCTATTATTTTTGAAAAAAATTTCTTTTCAATACGTTCAGACGTAGGAACAGATTCAAATAAAATTGATGCAAGATTATATAATATTCTTAGTTATCTTGATTTGCAGGAACGATATCTTTTTCTTGATGAATTTATAAAATTTGATATTGACAAGCCTATTTCATACAAGGAAGTAAATAAAAAACGTGAAAAACAGATTATTGAATCAGTTGATTTTTTGAAAAATAATTTGGAAATTTGAGGGGATGAATCAATGATAATAACAAGCTGTATTGTTATTTTTATGGTGGTTTTATTGTTCTTGTTTATGTCAAAAAAAATAGCCCATCCAATTGTATTATTTTTAGGTATATGGTTTTCTTGTCTTTTATGTGCCTCATTAAGATTGTATAATATGAAAGAATTTTCCGATAAGGGAGTCATAATTATTTTGACAGGGCTTGTGGCTTTTTGTGTCGGGTGTTTCATATCAATGTCACGTAGAAATTTTCGTATTAAATCTCCTAAAAGTTTTTCTGTACCTGTACCAGAAACTACTTTTAATATTTCATGGAATGTAGCATATATATTGCTTTTTGCATCATTTATAGGAATATTAATTCTTGACGTTTTTGTTTTAAAAGAATTAAAAAGAGGAGTAAGTTATAGTTATATCCGTAATATGTATTATGGATATGGAAGTGCACCAAAACTTATTAAAAGTACTTTTCTTAACACATATATAAACTGGATTTCAGTTCCAGCGTTATATGCTCTTATTCCAGTAGCAATGATAAATCTTTTTGAAACTAAAAATATTTTTTATCATAAAAAACGATTTTTATTTTCAATTGTTGTTTTTTTATCTACATTTATGTATATTTTTGGTAGTGCAGGCAGATTTATGCTTATTTTTCTTGGTGTGCAGATAGTGGCGGTTTTTCAAGTTTATCATAAAAAACTTCCTGCAAAATTTAAAAAACAGATATTTATTTTTATATTAGCGGTTGTTTTTATATTTTTTCTGATATCTTTAATTCGTGCAGCAGGTGCGTCCGGAAAAAAGGTAAATACTTTTTATGCATATTTAAGTATACCAGTTTATTTACTTGATTACTGGATAGAAAAAATGGAAAATACTTCTCATCTTTATGGTGGAGCATTCTTATATGGAATATTAACATTTTTAAATTATTTCACATCAAAATTTGGTTTTAATATTCCACTTTATGAGAAATCATATGATATGATTCAAATTACACAAAATGGTTGGGTGGAGATATTTCCAAATGAATGGTATAATGCATATGTAAGTATATTTTATTATTTTTATATTGATTCTCCGTCAAACAAGAAAATATTTTTCCATTCT
>CAZTUV010000216.1:0-3181 GCA_964616595.1 uncultured Alistipes sp. | reverse complement strand
TCGAACCAACGACACGAGGATTTTCAGTCCTCTGCTCTACCGACTGAGCTACAGAAGCTTTTTAAAAGAAAGCGACCTGGAAGAGACTCGAACTCTCGACCTCTGCCGTGACAGGGCAGCGTTCTAACCAACTGAACTACCAGGCCATTATGGTGGGGACTACAGGGCTCGAACCTGTGACCCTCTGCTTGTAAGGCAGATGCTCTCCCAGCTGAGCTAAACCCCCACTGTGCTTTCGTTTGTCGTCTTGTCCCTGACGACGAATATTATTATAGCACAGGTTTTTGAATTTGTCAAGGGTTTTTCAAAAATTTTTTCAAAAATTTTTTTGAATTCCAAGAAAACAGCTGTATTCAGCCAAAAATATCAAAAAACTTTTTTTAACCGACAATATCTTTATCAAAAAGTTTTATAACGTCCATTTTAAGGGCGGTATTATAAGTTTTTGTAAGCAACGGGTCATCATCAAGAATTTCTTCTGCACAACGCTTTGCACAATTCATAAGATTCATATCGCAAGACAAATCAGCTATTTTCATAGGAGGCAATCCATGCTGAGCGTTACCAAAAAAGTCTCCAGGGCCACGAAGTTTCAAATCAGCCTCTGAAATCTCAAAACCGTTTGTAGTTGATGACATTATCTTCATTCTTTGTATACATTCATCAGAAGTATTATCAGTAATCAGAATGCAATGACTTTCAAACTGTCCTCTGCCAACACGTCCTCTCAGTTGATGAATCTGAGAGAGACCAAAACGTTCAGCATTTTCAATCACCATTATTACAGCATTAGGGACATCTACACCGACTTCAACAACCGTTGTACAGATAAGGACATCGATTTTTCCATCACGAAAATCCCGCATAACGTTTTCTTTTTCTTGCGGGGACATTTTCCCATGAAGAAGAGAGACATTATAGTCCTTGAAATCATTTTTTGAAACATTTTCTGCATAGGACTTCACAGAAACCAAATCCATATCATTATCTTCAATCATAGGACATACAATATAGGCCTGTCTGCCTTCATCAAGAAACTTTTTCATAAAAGCATATATTCTTGCACGCATTTTTCCGGTAACAGCATATGTCTGAACAGGTTTTCTTCCTTTAGGAAGTTGAGAAATTATAGAGATATCTAAATCGCCATAAATCATAAGTGCGAGTGTACGTGGAATAGGAGTAGCTGACATAACGAGTTTATGTGGAGCGTCTCCTTTTTCAGCAAAAGCAGACCTCTGAGCCACCCCGAATCTATGTTGTTCATCAGTTATTACGAGTCCAAGAGATTTATATTCAACATCTTTTTGAATAATAGCATGAGTGCCAACAATCACATCATATTTACCATCAGCTATTTCTTCACGAATAAGGGCTTTTTTCTTTGAAGGCACAGAACCTGTAAGCAAACAGGTTTTTATTCCAAAAGGCTCAAAGAATCCGGATAAAGTCTTATAATGTTGGGAGGCAAGTATTTCTGTTGGTGCCATAAGAGCGGATTGCAGGCCGTTTTTAAACGTAAAATAACAAGCTATTGAAGCAACGGCGGTTTTACCACTTCCGACATCACCTTGTAAGAGTCTGTTCATAGGAACGTCTTTGCATAAATCGTCAATAATTTCAAAAGAGGCTTTTTTCTGGTCATCTGTCAGTTCAAAAGGCAGGCTTTTTATAAAATCATCAATATTTACATTGTTCATTTTAAAAGCTGTCGAACTTCTTGAACGTGTTCGCATAATAGACATACCAAGCATAAGTCTGAGCAGTTCATCAAAGGCAAGACGTCTGAGAGCCATTTCCATTGACAATATGCTGTCTGGAAAATGTATATTTTCCAAAGCCCAAGTTAGAGGGGCGAGTTTATATTTATCCCGTATATTTTGGGGCAACGTTTCAAAAGGTTTAGAATCCAATATTTTAATTGCCAGTTTAATGTCATTTCTTATTACATTAACTGTAATTCCTGATGTAAGTCTGTATACTGGCTGAATGAAATATTTTTCATTTGCCGGTATATAAACTGGTGAACTAAGTGTTTTACCGTAGAGAGTTTCAGTAACTTTCCCATACATATAGTAACTATAATTCACTTTAAGGTACTGAAACGAATAAACATTATTGAACATTACTATTTCAATATTTTCTTCACCATCGGTTGCAATTGCCTTGCAGACGACAAGCTTGTTTCTTAATGCTTGAGGTTGAGACTTACTTAATATCTTCAATTTAAGATGATTGTTCTGATTCAGAGCCACATTTTTCAGTGGCACACAGTCATGAAAATTGATATATTTTCTTGGAAAATGATATAAAAGGTCATAAAACGAATTCACACCAAGTTTTTTATATTTTCCGATTTTTTTTTCTCCGATAAAATTAAATGTTTCCAAGTCAGCAAACAATATTTCAGACATAGATGCACCTCAAAATAGATTTTATATAGTTATGACCTGTTCTCCACTTAAGAGGAGTAGGTTTCTGATTTAACAGATGTTTCCCACTCAATATATTAAATGATATAAGTCTCAACAGGACTAACCATTATCATTTCATAAATATCCATACCAATAACTTTTATTGTTCTTTGGAGTATGAAATATGATAATATATTATTTTTAGTTTGGCAATAGTGAGAACGCAATTCATTTTCATTTCATTTAGAAAGGGAAATTCTTGTGGAAGTCAGTTAAATATCAACAAGCCCCTTCCGGAGAGAGGAAGGGGACTTTCTTGCGAATTAAGTTAATTATCGCTGTTCACAGATAAGTTTAATAGCGGTTCTTTCCTCACCATCAATCTGAATATTAGCGAAAGCTGGAATACAAATGAGGTCAATACCGATAGGTGCGAGATAACCTCTTGCAATTGCGATAGCCTTGATAGCCTGATTAGCAGCACCTGCTCCCACTGCCTGAACCTCAACAGCTTTTTGTTCTCTGATAACCCCAGCAACTGCTCCAGCAACAGAATTTGGTGATGAATGTGATGAAACTTTTAAAATCTCCATGATAATGACCCTCCTGTGTTAAATATTGTATACTATAAAAAATACAGCTTATCGGAACTCACCGATTGGATATATTTTAACACAAAAAAAACAATTTGTCAATAGAAAACAAAAATTAGAAATATTTATAATAGATATAATTAATTTTATAAGTTATCTTATAATAATACGTTT
>CAZTUV010000215.1:0-3225 GCA_964616595.1 uncultured Alistipes sp. | reverse complement strand
CTATAATATATTTTATAAACCGCTTGGTTTCTGAATATTACCGATTTTGGAGGCTTCAATGAAAAATATTTTATCAAATGTATGGACTAAAAGAATAGTAGCACTTATAAGTGTTGTATATGCTTACTTTGTCTGCCGTCTTTGTTACTTTTCAATTTTTTACGATATACATATAATGTCGAGTGTATCGTTGTGCTTAATGATTACAGGTATATCAATTATTGCACTTGTTGCAATGCTTTATACACGTAATCAAATACTTACACGATTAGTGAGTTTTGTTATACTTCCGATAATGTTACCGGTTGTGATATTGTATTTTGGAGAATGGGAACTTATACTCCCTATTATGATTACTGGTGCATCTATTTTACTTTTTTCCGGTGCGGGTGAGGGTGCTAAAACTGCATGGGGTACTATTACGATTTTGTTGTATATTTTTGGTGCATTGGGATATTTCCTGTTTACTTCATTTTTTGTCGCAACAGCTCAGGAAACAGTTATAGAATCCGGAATATCTCCATCAGGAAAATATCGTTACTCTGTTGTAAATACAGAAGATAGTTCAAATGGCAGTACAACAGTGTATGTTGAACCTAATTATGCTGATAAATTTTATTTTAATCAGGATAAGCCAATGGTGGTTTTTACTCTTAAAAATATGGAACGTGCTGTATATATCGAAAGACCTATTGCAGAAAGTGTCGATTTACAATGGGAAACAAAATCACGTTCTGAAATTACAGAAGAACTTAATAAAATTTCTGATACCATAGCTTTTACAATCTCTGATGAGGAACTTGAACAATTTGGATATACATTTGATTCAAAACTTAATATTTCCATGTCTGATGTTGATGCAGAAGATAAGTTCGCTATTGGTAAAACTGCTCATGATGTTGACCCGCTTCCTTTAGATGAACTTGATGACGAACAGCTATCTTATTTTGGTATTGGCAGAGATTCCGATAATAAGTATTATGTTCTTGCTCCTGATGAGGAACTTATATCTAAATATGATTCAGAAGGAAAAATATATTTCAGTCAACTTACAGAAGATGAAATGGAACAATTCAGTGTTGAAAAAAGCAATACAATATATCTTGATGAACTTGATGACAGTCAGCTTGCTGAACTTGGTGTTTCTGAAGAAGGTGATGTAATGACATTTAATGGAAAAGTATGTTTCCGTTTTTATGTCGCTGAACTTGGAGATTACTATGATGTTGAATCAAGAAAACTTTCTATTGATTTGCTGACATGATTTTTTTAATAATTATAAACGTCTGGAATATTTATCCGGACGTTTTTTAATAGTATAATGAATAACCGTCAGCAGTTGAATTTTTGACCAGTTCAATTTGTTGTTTTATTATATCAGGATTTTCTAACCATTCATTTTCACCGGAAACTCCTGCCCAGATATCTGCTTTTCCTAATTTATATGCACCTAATCCTATAATCAGCTTTATATTGTCATTTGAAACGATATTTTCCCATTCGTCAAGAGTCTGTTCAAACGGACAGGTTTCATTTTTAAATCCGAAATAAATTTGTGGTATAATATAATCACAGTATCCGTTTTCAGAACACCATAATTTAACATCGGCATATTGTGTTGTATAGTTGGAACTTATATTTCCTTGTGGACTTATGCCAAAAGGTATATTATAATGACTAACTGTTTGATATATTGATTTTATAAGTTTTGTGCAATTTTCAGTACGCCATGCAGAAAGGTCGTCACTGCCACTTTCTGTAAACGCTGTATAATCAAAATCTGTTTCAGTAGTTGGATAAAAATAATCATCAATATGTATTCCATCAACATTATATCGTGAGATAATTTCTTCTATACCTGAACATATAAGATTTATTGATTCATCATATGCGGGATTGAGATACCAACGTCCATTTACGATTTCTACAAAATGATTTTCTGGATTTTCAGTCCATTGTTTTATTATGAAATCGTCTGATAGATTATTCATTTGTTCAACAGTCTGGCATCTTAAAGGGTTAATCCATGCATGAACAGAAAGTCCGATATTGTGAGCTTCATCAAGCATGATTTCAAGTGGGTCATAATTGCCATCAAGATAAACTCCGGAAGGGAATATTTCAGATTGATAATAGGCATCTCCACATGGGTGTACATGAACATATATTGTGTTTACATTTTCGGATTTGGCAGAAATGAACTTTTCATGTACTTCATTCCGAAATTCATCAGAATTTTTCCCATACATATATTCTTCAAAGTGCATATACGGAAACCACATTCCTATTGGTTTCTCATAGTTTATAGCAATGTAGTCATTATCATCAATGTGCAAGTGTTCGATTTCCTGAACATATGAAGTAGGTTCTGTTTCTTGTTCTGAATTGTCATTGAAATTGCATGAGGTACAGGTTAAGAGTAGTATTAAAAATAATTTTTTCATAAAAATTCTCTTTCTGATATAAATAACATTATGGATACAATAAATAATGGAAAAAATTCCTGATTGTAAAAAACACTTATGAGCAACAGCAAAGAAAATATTATTTTAATTATTGTCAGAATAATATTTGCAATTCGTTCATGGGGAGTGCCTTCGATAAGTATACATAAAGATGCACCGCCATCAAGTTGTTTATATGGAAGAATATTATATATTGCTGTTATAAGGTTAAGTATATGGAATGTTCCAGAGACTCCGCATATACTAAGAATAAAATATACAATCAGATTTGCACTTACTCCGGCAAGCATTATAAAAAGTTCGTATTTTGGATTTTTTATTGGGGTAATTATAACTCCTGTTCCACTAAAAACAACTGACTCAATTTTTCCACCGGTAATTTTTATTGCTATAAGATGTCCGATTTCATGTATAAGACAAACAGCATAAAAGTCCATAATAATTTTGCCGTCTTTTAACAGGAATATAATTGCATTAAAAACTAAAAACGAAAACTTAATGTTATATTCAGTATTTTTTATAAAGAAGTTCAAATTAGTTCAGTTATAAGTCGTATAGGGTTTGGAAAGAGTTCATTTTCAGAAAAAGTCATTTTATGTATTTTTTGCAAAATTTCCTCACCTGTTTCCGGATAAAGAATATTAATGCCTATTATAACGGCAATTGTTATGATACAAACAGTTGCCTGCATAGCCAATACATCACTGATTTTCCTCTTTGAACGCTTGTCATATTTTTCGAGAAGTTCCTGTGTATTATC
>CAZTUV010000214.1:0-3244 GCA_964616595.1 uncultured Alistipes sp. | reverse complement strand
ATTTACCAAGCTATCCCCGTAGTTCCTACGGTTCTTATATATGTTATATTGCTAATATTCTCATTCCTTCATTCAGAATATCAAATCCATATTCAGAAAAATCCCCCGCCAAAAAAACTCTGTCATTTCTTGAAACAGTCTTATTCCAATTTTTGATGAGGATACTATCCATTTCCTGAATATCAGAAAACGGACGATTTTCATATCTTATAATATTACTGTCGCCAAAATGTGTATCTGCTATAAAAAATACTTTCATAATATCACCTGTCTTTAATAATTATAACAATACAAGTTTATTTTGTCAATGCACAAAAAAGTTAATTATTACACATTTTAAATAAAAAACTCCCTTTTGCCAGATTCAATATCCGACAAAGGGGAGTTAAACTTTTATAGATTCAAAAATCAGTTAAGGTAATCAAGAGGGAATGAACTTGAAGAAATACTTCCTGCAACAACCATTTGAATAGCAAGAGCATCTTTTGCAGTAACGCCATCATTACCAACAACATCGGCATTGATTGCACCCTGTGAAGACAACTTATATTCATCAGCATTTGCAAGTGACTGCATTACAGTTACAGCATCAGCAATACCTATGCTACCATCTACATTAGCATCGCCATAGTTAACGCTATTTTGATTGAATTTAGTTGTAGTGGTAGTAGTTTGTGTAGTAGTTTTGGTAGTAGTAGTCTGTGTTGTAGTTGAAGAAGTTCCATCTGTTGTAACCTTGATTGATTCAATAGTGAAATTGCCACAATCAACCCACCATGTACCGAATTTAAGTTCGCCACCATATTGATACTGAATAATATCAGCAATACTTGAAGGAACATTCCATGTAATAGTGCCAGATGTACCAGATATATTCATTTCCATATCATCGCCCTGAGCCCAGTAGTCCGGAGCAACGCTTGTTGATGAACCAAAAGCACCTTGCCATTTACCAATTGAACTGCCATTATTGGAAGAAATTGTAACTTCAACCTTTGTTACCTTTTCATTTGACGGAATATTGAACTGTGACCATTCAAAGCCAACCATTTTATCAGTAGCATTGGAATCATATACAACATTTTGATTAGGTTTAATTTCATAAGAGCCTGATGAAGATGAAGGGGTTGCTGTTGTAGTTACAGTAGTTGTTGGTTTAGCAGTTGTTGTAGCAGTAGTAGTTGAAGAACCTGAATAAGCGTCAGTATAAACAACAATGTCATTAATTACAAAATCCTGACAGTCAATCCACCATGTACCGAACTTAAGTTCACCGCCGTACTGATATTGAATAATATCAGAAATACTTGAAGGAACATTCCATGTAATAGTACCTGAATTGCCTGATATAGACTGTTCCATATCGTTGTCCTGAGCCCAGTAATCCGGAGCAACGCTTGTTGATGAACCGAATCCGCCTTGCCATGTACCAATTGAACCACCGTTCTTGGAAGAAATTGTCACTTCAACCTTTGTTACCTTTTCGCTTGACGGAATATTGAACTGTGACCATTCAAAGCCAACCATTTTATCAGTAGCATTAGAATCATAGCTTACAGACTGATTAGGGCTTATTGAATACTTGCCGGAAGATGAAGAAGAAGGTTTTTGTGTAGTAGTAGTTGTTGTTGTATTTTCCTTTGTAGTTGTTGTCTGAGTTGTCGTCTGAGTTGTTGTACTTACAACCGGAACGCCAGTAGATACATTGCCAACGCCTTCAATTGCAGTATCGACAGTACCTGTCTTATAAACAGAATACAAACCAGCAGATGCACCTACAAGAGTAGCATTATAGTCAAGAGTAACTTCATTTGCTGTATAATCCTGAACAGAATCGTTATAATCACCGTTCTGGCTTGTAGGGCCACCTACCAAAGCACCAACAAGTGTATGACCTTTACTGCTTATCTGAGTGTTGTCACCCATTTCATCAAAGCTGGAATATCCTGATGCTGCTCTGTGATGAGGATTCTTAGCGGAATTATCTGCAAATCCTACAACAAAACATACAGGTGAGTTACTTCCAACACCCTTGTTACCCATAATGTAATCCATCTGACCTTTAGCCCAGTCATTATAACTTGCAGCACCATATTTTGTAGCAACGAGAGCAACCATTTGCTGAGATGTATTATATCTTGCACTTCCCCACTGGCTCTCAAAATAATAATCACTTGAATTTGCACCATGACCGTTAAGATAATCGGTAACTTTCTTCCAGTCAGCAGAATCTCCGGTAATTTCTGCCTGAAGTATACCTGCACCCATAGAAACATTGTTCCAGCTCATAGTAGAATAGATTCCCCATTGACAGCCGTCCATTCCGGAAGAGCCCTGATTACTTGCGTTCATGTATGTATTAAGGAAAGTTTTGTATGAAGTATCATTTGTAGCAAGGTAAAGCCAACCAGCAGCCCATGCCTGGTCATCATAATAATCCCATGAAGAATAGAAGTTATTAGGGCCATCAGTAGCTTTCTGATTGTATTTTGTAGAGAATTCAAATAAAGCCTTAGCATATTTAAGGTCTTCTGCATTGCCGAAGTTTATATAGTTTACAGCAAGAGCAGCAGCATAAGATGCAGCTATATCACTTGCACCAGAAGAAGTACTATATGTTGTTCTGCTATCGTCAACATGAACTTCCGGAGCACACCATACAGAATGGTCTTTATCTCCATTACCAATCTGATAAACAAAATTTGTTACAGTATTGCCACTAAGAGTAGTACTATTTTTAAAGTAGTCAGCAAAATAATCTGTAATAGTTTTGAGGTGATTAGTTTGACCAGTAGAATCAAATGAATCTTTAAATTCATAATAACTCCAGCCAAGAGTAGAAGCAGAATAGCCTGCTGGCAATCCGAATTTAGCGTGGTCGCCCGCATCGTGGAAACCACCATCAACTTCATCTGATGTATGGCAATCGTCACGCCATGTCAAAGCCGAAGTTTCTCCAACTTGTTTACCACACATATTTGCATCATAGAAGTAAAGTGAATATTGCAAGAGTTTTGCATAATTGTCATTTGCAGCAGAAGCGTTCATCACTACTGATGACAACGGTGATGCCATGGCAGAAACAGCCAATACACTGCTTACGACTGCCGACTTAATTTTATTCATATTGTTTTTGTACATTAATAATAACCTCTTTCCCTCAATTCGTTACAATATGTTAATTTCATTATACAATTTTTCCCAGAGCTTTGGGTTACAATACGGTTACTAAATGGTTACAATA
>CAZTUV010000213.1:0-3255 GCA_964616595.1 uncultured Alistipes sp. | reverse complement strand
ACCTAACTTATATGAAGTGATTATGTTATAATATTTGAACTGTTTTTATAAATAATTGTGGTGATTTACTGATTTTTTTGTGTTGTTCATTAACTTTTTGAATTGTGCATTGACAAAAAATAATATGATATGTTAAAATAAAAAAAGTTAGTAAAAACTAACTTTATAGAATAAATCATACAGACCCCCCTTTCACTTTCCTGAGAGAATTTTCTTTCGGGAAAGGCGGTCTGTGACGAAAGGATATTACAATTATGGCTTATTTAGAAATTGAAAAAGTATTTGCCAGAGAAATTATGGATTCCAGAGGAAATCCTACTGTTGAGGCAGAAGTTACTCTTATTGACGGAACAATTGGCAGAGGAACTGCTCCAAGTGGTGCATCTACTGGTGAGTTCGAGGCTCTTGAACTCCGTGATGGCGATAAATCACGTTATCTTGGAAAAGGCGTTTCAAAAGCTGTAAATAACGTTAATACAATAATCAATAATGTTCTTTGTGGAATGGACGCATCAGATATATATGCTGTTGATAAGGCAATGATTGATGCAGATGGCACAAAAGATAAATCAAATCTTGGTGCAAATGCAATTCTTGCAGTATCTATTGCTTGTGCAAGAGCAGCAGCAACTGCAATGGATATGCCTTTATATAAATTCCTTGGTGGTATCAATGGTAACAGACTTCCTGTTCCTATGATGAATATTCTTAACGGTGGTGCTCATGCAACTAATACTGTTGATACACAGGAATTTATGATTATGCCAGTTGGTGCTCCTACATTTAAAGAGGCTCTTCGCTGGTGTGCAGAAGTATTCCATAGTTTAGCAAAGATTCTTAAAAATAAAGGTCTTGCCACTTCCGTTGGTGACGAGGGCGGTTTTGCTCCGAACCTTTCAAGCGATGATGAAACTATTGAGACAATCATTGAAGCTATTAAAATGGCAGGTTATGAGGCAGGCAAGGATTTCATGATTGCGATGGACGCAGCATCTTCTGAATGGAAAGACAAAGAAAAAGGCATAGGTTTCTATAAACAGCCTAAGTCAGGCAAAACATTTACTTCCAAAGAATTAATCGAATATTGGGCTGATTTGTGCGAAAAATACCCTATTATCTCCATTGAAGACGCTCTCGATGAAGAGGACTGGGAAGGCTGGAAAAAACTTACTGAAAGACTTGGAAATAAAGTTCAGCTTGTAGGTGATGACCTTTTTGTGACAAATACTGAAAGACTTTCTAAAGGTATCTCAAACGGTTGTGGTAATTCCATTCTTATCAAACTTAATCAGATAGGTTCTGTTTCCGAAACACTTGAAGCTATAAAAATGGCTCACAAGGCTGGATATACAGCGATTTCTTCACATCGTTCCGGAGAAACAGAAGATACAACAATTGCAGACCTTGCAGTAGCCCTTAATACTTGTCAGATAAAAACAGGTGCTCCAAGCAGAAGTGAACGTGTTGCTAAATATAATCAGTTGCTCAGAATTGAAGAAGAATTAGGAACAAGTGCAGTATATCCACAAATGAATGCATTTAATGTAAAACGATAATTTTCAAAGTATATAATTGAACCGACCCCCAAAAGTCAGACCAAAAATCTAACTTGGAGGTCGGTTTTTTTATGGCAAAATATAGTAGATTATCCAGACAAAGCTGGATATATCTAAACTACAAAAAAGCCTGACTTTTTGAAATCGCATTCGATTTATAGCGTGATAAAAAATTCATTATTTACCGATTTTAGCGACTTTAAGCATATTCGTACTGCCCGAAACTCCAATAGGCACACCAGCAGTAATTGTAACTATATCGCCGTCTTGAGCAAGTCCATGGGATTCTGCCGCTTCAACAGCTGCCGAGAAAAGTTCATCTGTACTTTTCTTTTCTCCGATAATAAGCGGAATAACACCCCAACTCATATTCATCTGACGTTGTGCAGTTTCTCCGGTGGTACAACATATAATCGGGCATGACGGACGATATTTTGAAATAAGCCTTGCTGTCTGACCACAAAGCGAAACTGTAATAATAGCTCTTGCATTAAGGTCATGTGCAGTTGTAACAGTAGCATGAGCAATAGCTTCTGCAATATTGCTGTTAGGTTCGGTACGTCTTGATGCGAATTCACCTTTGTAATCTATATTGTTTTCAGTTGTTTCAGCAATCAGGGCCATTGTTTTAACGACTTCAACAGGATAAGCACCGGCAGCGGTTTCGCCGGAAAGCATTATAGCACTTGTTCCATCATATATAGCGTTGGCAACGTCTGTTATTTCAGCACGTGTAGGACGTGGATTAGTTATCATAGATTCAAGCATCTGAGTGGCTGTAATAACTTGTTTTCCAGCATTATAACCTTTGTGTATAAGTTCTTTCTGAATGGCCGGAATACGTTCAAATGGAATTTCGACACCCATATCTCCTCTTGCAACCATTATACCATCAGCAGCTTCAAGGATTTCATCTATATTTTCCACACCGTCTGTATTTTCGATTTTTGCTATTATACGTACGTCAAACCAACCCAGACTATGGGTAAATTTTCTTAAATAGTTTATATCAGCCGCTGTACGCACAAAACTTGCCGCAATGAAATCAAATCCCATTTTTGCACCAAATTCAAGGTCATTCATATCGCTTTCGCTGAGATAAGGCATTGAAAGCTTTACTCCAGGGACGTTTATTCCCTTATTATTTGAGAGTGTACCACCATGAATTACACGGCAAATTATTTCATTGCTGGTTACTTTTTCAGCAAGGAGTTCAATCACACCATCATTTATAAGTATTCTTGTTCCTATGCTAACATCACGTGGAAGTTTTTTAAAGCTTACACTTCCTTTCTGGTTATCGCAAAGAATATCCTCTGTTGTAAGAGTATATACATCACCATCATATATTTCAACCGGTTTATCATCAACAAACTTACCAAGACGAATTTCAGGGCCTTTTGTATCAAGAAGGGTCGCAACAGGCAAATCAAGTTCCTTGCGGAGTTTTTCAACCATTCTGAAACGCTTTTCATGTGTTTCATAATCACCGTGTGAAAAGTTAAAACGAGCGACATTCATGCCTGCAAGCATAAGTTCACGCATAATATTTTTATCATCGGTTGCCGGGCCTATTGTGCAGACAATTTTAGTTTTTCTCATAAAATCTCTCCTTTCTGAACCTCCCACGACTAAAGTCGCAGAGTTCTTGGGAACTCTCTCCTAACGGAAAGATATTTACCAAGCTATCCCCGTAGTT
>CAZTUV010000212.1:0-3302 GCA_964616595.1 uncultured Alistipes sp. | reverse complement strand
CTGTACTTAAAGATATTTTTTTCTTTTCAATCTCAATGCCAAATTGTTCTTTTATTGCATCTGCAACGTTTCCGGCAGTAACAGAACCAAAGAGTTTACCATTTGAGCCGGCTTTAGCAACGATTGTAACTTTTTGTCCCTTAAGCTTTTCAGCATATTCTTTAGCTTTTTTAATTTCCATATCAATTTTATGTTGTGCAGAAGCTTGCTGTCCGGCAAGTTCCGACATATTTTTAGCATTTGCCTCAATAGCCATACCTTTTGGAATGAGCATATTGCGGGCATAGCCATCAGCAACATTTTTTACTTCTCCTTTTTTTCCTGAGCCTTTAACGTCTTTTAAAAAGATAACTTTCATTTATAGACCGCCTTTCATTTTTTATATATACTGGAAAAATATTATGTATCTTTTCCAGAATAATCAGTATCATCAATAGCTAATTTAAGTTTTATTATAGCATCGACAGCAGTTATATCTGCAATTTGGGTAGCTGCCATAGTCTGATGACCGCCACCGCCAAGTTTTTCCATAATTACCTGTACGTTGATTGCTCCGAATGAACGTGCGGAAATATTAATGATATTTCCCGTTCTGTAAATCACAAATGAAGCATCAACATTAGTAATACCAAGTAATTCATCTGCTGCCTGAGGAGCTGCGATTCTGATATCATCGGTTTCAATGTCTGTTGAAGCGATAGCAAATCGATTGTATATTTCAGCATTAGCAACAATTTGTGCTTTATGTCTGTATAGTTCAATAGTTCCGGAAAACAGATGTTTTACAGTTATGGTATCTGCATCAAGTTTTTTAAGGAATGCTGCTGCCTCGAATGTTCTTGCACCAGTTTTCATTATAAAGTTTTTAGTATCGAGCATTATTCCTGCCAGCAGAGCATCAGCATGACAGCTTGGAAGAACGTCATCATTTGGAAAATTGAAATATTGAATAATTTCTGTAACCATTTCCGATGCAGAAGATGCATATGGTTCATGATGAAAAATAACTGCATTATCAATAAAATCAGCACTTTTCCGGTGATGGTCTATTACAACTACCGAACGAGCTTTTTTATAGAGTTCAGGTGATTCAATAACTTCACGACTATGTGTATCGACTATAATAAGCAGGTCGTTGTCAGTAATCAGAGAAACGGCATTTTCCGGAGATATAAATAATTCATTATCGGTACGTTTTTCAGTAATATCAATAAGTTTTTTTGCGAGGTTTTTATTACGGTCGACAGCTATATAAGCAGTTTTACCAAGGAGTCTTATTGCTCCGGCCATACCGCATGATGCTCCTACGGAATCGAGGTCACCAAATCTGTGTCCCATTATAAAAACTTTATCAGAACTATTTATAACATCTTGTAAGGCATTGGCAAGTATGCGGGTTTTAGCACGGGATTTCTTTTCTATTCCCTGAGAAACCCCACCGAAAAACTGATAGCCGTTTTCTGTTTTTAAAACAGCCTGGTCTCCGCCACGTCCAAGAGCCATATCAAGACATTGTCTGGCGATGCGTTCACTTTCTGCGAGAGAGTCAGCACCTTGTCCAACACCTATTGAAAATGTAAGTGGATATTTGCCGGCGATTTTTATATTACGTGCGGAATCAAGGATACTGAATTTTTCAGCAATCATTTCATCGAGGTGTTTATTTTCAATTACAGCATAGAATGTATTTGAACCGCTCTTACGAACGAATCCATTTGTATTGCTCATGAAATTTTCTATAAGTTTTTCCACTTCAACTGCTGCCTGTGATTTTTCGCTTTCTTTAGCATTTTGAAGGATTTCATCATAATTATCCATAGTTATTATGACAACATTCGGGTGTGTTTCTTCAAATTTTCGTTTAAGAGAATTATAATCTGTTTCATCATGGAAACACAGGATATATATTGTAATATTTCCGTCAGATGATTTATCAGAAGTAACACGGTATGTACTTCCGTTAATAATGCACATACCAGTGTTAGTCAGGATTATATTATCAAAGCATATATCTGTTAAAGTTTCTATATCTGTGCCATAGAGTTTCTGGACTTTAGATATCTTTTGCGTGAAATATTTGTTACACCAGATGAGTTGTTTATTTTCATCAATTACGGCTACGGGTTCAGAAATAGAATTTATATAATCAGATACTGAATTTTCAAGATGTTCATTCATTTTTGAAATATGCTTTACATTTTTTCTTGCAAAGAAAATTATTTCAGAAATACATATTAATGATGTCAGAACGGACAGAATAATACAGATTATTCCCATAACAGAGTCATGACTGCTTAGAAGCAATGAAGAAAATATTGTGTTTATTGCAAGTAACATAAGCAAAATCAACGAAACTGTCGGAAATTTATTTTTCAAAGTTACAGCTCCTTTCGGAAACGGAATTATGTTTCCATAATAATAGGGAGAATCATAGGACTGCGTTTTGTTTTTTCATAAATGCAGTCTGATAAATCATCACGCATTTTATTTTTCAGGGAATTCCATTCTCTGAGTTCAGCAGGGGAGCATTTTTTTAAAGTTTCGGTAAGACATTTTTTAGCCTGATTCATAAGTTCCTCAGATTCCCTTACATATACGAACCCTCTTGAAATAATGTCAGGGCCGGCGGAAATCCGGTTAGTACTGCGATTAAGACCTATTACAACAATGATTATACCATCTTGTGCAAGGTGATTTCTGTCACGAAGTACTATTGAGCCTACATCACCGACTCCAAGACCGTCAACCAAGATACGACCGGCAGGAACTTGTGAAACAATACTCATTTTACTGCCATCAGTTTCAATGACATTACCAATACTTGCGATTAGAATATTTTCTTCAGGTATACCCATTTCCAATGCAAGTTCGCTATGTTTTTTCAGATGTTTATATTCTCCGTGTACAGGAATAAAGAACTTAGGTTTAGTAAGTGCAATCATAAGTTTAAGTTCTTCCTGACAGGCGTGACCGGAAACATGGACTTCATACATATCTTCATATATAACTTCAGCACCGGATTTCATAAGTTCATTAACGACTTTTGTAACGTATTTTTCGTTACCAGGAATTGGTCTTGCTGAAATAATTATAAAATCCACAGGAGTTATAATGACTTTGTTATGGTCATTCATAGCCATTCTTGTAAGTGCGGACATTGGTTCACCCTGACTGCCTGTTGTAATAAGAACGATATCCTCACTGTTATAGTCATCCATTGTTTCGATGTCGATAAGAGTATTGCTTGGGATATTAAGGTAGCCAAGTTCGGTTGCAATATTTATTACATTTATCATGCTTCT
>CAZTUV010000211.1:0-3309 GCA_964616595.1 uncultured Alistipes sp. | reverse complement strand
GTTCTATGAGTAATTCAGGCTCTTTTTCTATACCGTTGTATCTGTCCTGTGCCTCTTGTGGCAGGCTCTCCAAACTGATTAACAACTGCTTTCCGCCACGCCCTATGCCGTCTTCATAGTGGTATATAAATCTGTCGCTATAAACGGCTTTTTTTACTCCGCTTAGTGAAAGACCTGTAAGTTCTGACACTTCTTTTACTGTAAGCCAAATCATTCGGTTACCTCTTTTTTACATATCCTAATATGTCATTTGGTGTGGTGTGCAATATATCGGACATAGCTATAAGCACCGCAATACTGGGGACTTTATAGCCGTTTTCAATAGCAAATATCATCTGTTGTGTTACTCCCACTCTTTTGGCTAATTCCTTCTGGCTAAAGCCTGATTGTATACGTAAAATCTTTACATTTTCTGATATTTTCACTATTTATCCCTCCTTCATTTCTTGACATTTCTTTGCTGAAATGCTATAATATTAATAACAATTATGGTTGTTATTACATTCAATATTATAAATCACTTTAGCGAATTTGTCAATACGATATAGCGAATAAAACTCCCCAAAGTGAAAAAATGTAAATATCACCAAAATAGAGGTAGGTGTTGTTATGTTTTATGAGCGATTTATACATTTGTGTGAAAACAGTGATGAAAAACCAACAGTAGTTTTAAAAGAAATTGGTATTAGTCCAAGTAATATGCAGAAATGGAAAAATGGTGCAACCGTCAATTCTAATATTCTAGTGAAATTATCAAATCACTTTGGTGTAACAACTGATTATCTTTTAGGCAGAGAAGAAAAAAACACCACAAATATTAATACCGCTAATAATTCTCAGATTGATAATTCAACTGTCATCGGAGTAAGCAACGGAAAACAGTATGATGAAACTACTAATCAGGTAGCAGAAGAATTTTCAAGATTAAGCTTTTTGGACAAAATCAAAGTCATGAGCCTGATAGCTGAATTGAATGGTAATAAATGAATATATAACAAAAAATCCACTTATGGTTTATAAGCGGATTTTCTTATTTAGTAACTTAGTCACTCTATATTTGGTGACTTAGTCCTATATTTTTTACATTTTGGTAACTTAGTCTAATGTTAGAAATGGCTTTAATTCGACATTGTGATTTTTACAGACTAAGTTACTTTTTCACATTTTGCGTGACCCATTACATATCTGTCAGGAAATGTCCGCATGAAACTGACACTTGCTGAAGAATACGCAAAATCGAATCCTGAATATAACAGAAATATTCAAGCACTAAAAAATGTGATACCGGAAGATTATACAGAATTTTTGGAGCATCTAAGTGGACGTGCAAGCTATAATTCACGACGTTGTGATGTGAGTTATTCGCAGATTATAGGGGAATTCAGCGTTCTTAATGCAGGAAGTAAACAAAGTCTTAATTTGAATGAAACAACAACTTACGGAACATCTGATTACAATATGTATCAGCTGGCGGAAAAAATTATGAATCAGCGACGAATCGTTGTACAGCGTGAAAAAATAAGTCCTAAAGACCCCTCGAAAACCGTCACGAGAACAGACCCTAAAGCTACAAAAGTTGCACTTGAAAAAGCAAAATTAATCCGTGCAGAATTTGAAAAATGGATTTTTGCGGACGAAAAACTAAAAGCCAAATATGAACGCAAATACAATGATATTTTCAATAGCATTGTGGGACGTAATTATGACGGTTCTCATCTTACATTTGCCGGAATGACGAATGATTTTACACTTCGTCCACATCAGAAAAACTGTGTTGCAAGAGCAATTTATGGCGGAAATACACTTGCTGCCCATGTTGTAGGTGCAGGAAAATCGGCGGTAATTTTTACTTCTGTTATGAAGAAAAAGGAACTCGGTTTGATAAACAAAGCGTGTGTCGTCGTGCCAAAAGCATTGACAGAACAAACTGCTAACGAATGGCGTAAAGTTTATCCTGATGCAAAAATTCTGACTGTCACAAATGACGATTTGTCCAACGAAACAAAACGAAATTTATTCACCGCCAAAGTTGCAACAGGCTCTTACGATGCAGTAATTCTTTCGCAGGAACAGTTTGAAAAAATTCCCATGTCAAAGGCTTATCGTGCCGAATTTATTCAGAAAGAACTTGACAGTCTGGAAGATATGTTACGTGAAAAGAAACTCCAGAATAACGGCAAAAAAGATTATTCAGTAAAGGCAATTGAAAAATCCAAAAAGCAATTACAAGCTAAACTTGAAAAACTTCTTAATCCTAAAAGTGTGTCAAAAGCTAAAGATGATTTGCTTGAATTTGAACAGCTTGGCTTTGATTATCTTGTATGCGATGAAGCTCATGCCTATAAAAATGGCTTTGTTACGACGAAAATGACGAACGTTTCAGGAGTTACAACAAGACCGTCCGGCAGAGCAGAAGATATGCAGATGAAAACAGATTATTTCAATGAACAATTCGGTCAGGGACATATTTTATTCGCAACCGGTACGCCGGTTTCAAATTCAATGACGGAACTTTATGTAATGACAAGATATTTGCGACCAGATTTGTTAAAACAGGCAGGAATTGAACGTTTTGACGACTGGGCGGCGACTTTCGGAAATGTTGTCACAAAGAATCAGCAGACAGCGGACGGCACACTGAAAATGAAAACAAGTTTTGCAAGTTTCGCAAATCTGCCGGAACTCATGGCAATGTACAAGGAATTTGCTGACGTTCAAAGTGCTGATAAACTCAATCTTCCACGTCCTGAACTGAAAACGGGAAAACCGCAGATAATCAGCGTTCCGGCAACTCCGGAGCAGAAAATGTATGTGTGTGAACTTGCTGAAAGAGCCAAAGCAATTGAAAGCGGAACGGTTGAACCCCATAAAGACAATCATCTTAAAATCACTGGTGAAGCACGTCTGATAGGTCTTGGAAACAACGCTGTAAAGGCACTTTATGAAAAACGTGGTCAAGAATTGCCGTATGATTTTGTGGACGATAAAAACAGTAAAGTTGATAAATGCGTTGAAAAAGTTGCAGAAATCTACAATCAGACAAACGATACAAAAGGTGTACAGATTATTTTTTCCGATATTGCTGTCAATTCTGATAACGGAAATTTTTCAGTTTACGACTATCTGAAAACTGAACTCATTGCCAAAGGCATACCCGAAGATGAAATAATTTTCGCTCCTAAAGCCGATTCAAAAGAACGTGAAAATATTTTCCGTGACATAAATAATTCAAAATATCGTGTTGTAATTGCAAGCTATTATCGAAAGTAATGAAGAAAAATCCGTTCGTGAATCAATTTACAATGTAGA
>CAZTUV010000210.1:0-3375 GCA_964616595.1 uncultured Alistipes sp. | reverse complement strand
CTTATTATCTTGATATATATTTTAAAGAATATATTAATCAATCAACAATATATGATGATATTGATTCAACATATTCATTGACAGAAAGTAATGCTAATTCTATTATTAATAATTTTGACTTAACTTTATTGAATGGTGAAATTGAAAAGTGTTCAGATTCTATTGACAAACTTGTAAATAATAAATATGCATTTCATTCCGATAAAATTGTATCCAAGAAAATAACAAAATTATCTACTGAATTGCCTTATTATAGCATAAATTCCGTTGTTTCGGAGAGTCTTACTGATGATGAATCTGATACTATATCAATCGGATTTAGTGCTTCTAAACAAGAAATATTACGTGTTGCAGATATATATAAGAAAAATATTACTATTAGTTATGAAGTTTCAAGTGATTCAAAGGAACTTGCAGAATGGGTTGATATTGATACAAGTAGCATATTTAATTTACCGTCCAAAGCTATGGGACAATCATTTTCAGTTACCCCTACTTTGAAAGTTGATGGACAGAAAATTCTTTCAGGTTCATCGTTGAAAATAGGCAGTACTCAAACACTTTACATTTCAACTACATCAGGCGTTGTAAAGCGAGATTACACAGAAAAATTAAGTGCCGGTGAAATGTGCAGTATTGTAATTGATACTGGACAAATTTCAGTTAATGAACTGGCAACAGCTTATTCTGATTCGCTAAAAAGTACTGAAACCATTAATCAAAAAAATAACTATACCTGTAATACGGAGCTGAATGAAAACTTAAATTCAAAGTTAAATGAAAAAAATATTTATTCAACAGATTATCTTGGAAGTCTGTTACGTTTGACAGGTGTTATGTATTTTTCACAGTTTGATATTTCTTCTCAGGCATTGGCTGAAAGAAACAACATACATACTGAAAATCATGTCAGATTTGGAGTTTTTGGCTTTAAACCGGAAGTTTATACAGGTAGTGTATCAGCAGATGGCAAAGACGGCATACAAAAAGAAGGACAGTACTTTGTTGATATTTTAAGCAATGAAGCTAAAAGCATAAGTAAAAATAATGATGCTATAAAATTACAATCATTTAACTTTAATCGTGGTCTTATATCTTCCGAACTTGAAAGTTTGGTACTTGAAGAAGTTTTCAATGTTGAAAGTTTTTCTACTACAACTATATTCCGCCATGCACAAGAAAATGACATACCAATTGTAACTATTTCCCCCACATCAGAAACTAAAATATCAGATTTGAAGATAAGCAGTAGTGATAAGCAGAATATTCAGGCAGAACTTGATGCAGGACGAACTGTAATTACAACTCAGTCAAGTGTGAATTTAGGTAGTTGGAGTGGAATAGGTTATATTACTATGTCTCCAGACGGTTCGTATCAGGAATATATGCTGTCCGGTAACTATAAAGGCGGATTTACTTTTGAACTGACAGGATTACTTTATGCATTTAATTTAACATTCGATTTAGTATTTCTTTCTGAGGGTATTTCTTTGCTTATGGAAATGCTTTCTGCTATGTCCGTACTTAGTCTTGGTACTGTTGTTCCTGTATTGTTTGCAGTTGTTTCAATAGAATTTTTGGTATTTGATATTCTTAACCAATCACTTTCATATTATGAGTACGAATTCAAAGATGATATGGAAGCTGGTATGAAAATCTGGACTACTTCAGCAATCAATGCTATTACATTGGTTACAATAGGTGTCGGTAAGGGCATTGGAAAAGTTGCTGAAAGTATGACACAAGCTAAACTATCGGCTAAATTCGGTGAAATTGTTATTAATAATATTAAAAATGTTGGTGGTTTTTCAGTAACTGAAATAAATTCAAAAATTAAACAGTTAAATAAGCTTGGAATTACTCAGACAACTATTGATACTCTCATTAAAAACCCTAAATTCATGTTTCTTGGCGATGATGTTCTTAAATTCCTTAGTAAACAAGGCGAAAATCAGCGTTTACTTGCCGAATTAGTCATTAATAATGGTGATGATTTTTCAAAAGCTTTACTTGAAACTAAATTTTTGAAAGAATTTCTGAAAGAAGTAGATGTATATTATTCAAAGAATGGTTCATTTGGAGCAAAAATTTTATTGAAAAGACTTGATTCAACTACATTGTTACATTTAGATGATTATAATAATACTACATTTAAAAATTCTATTGAGACATTCAGGGCTAAATTACCAAAGTGGGCACAAAAACGAAATAATTTTGCTTATGCAGAAGTACATATAGATGGCATTACAAAAAATCAATATTTTGCACATAGTGCAATAAATGAGGAGATTGCTAGTGTGGCAGGAACTGGAATCTCACTTGAACCCAAAAATTCAATTTTTGAAACTTTTCATGTTAATCCCAAAAATATAATTAATGGTGAAAAAGCGTATGCACGCTCAAAAGATACAGAAAATAAAATTTTATCTGAAATTGCACAAAATATCACTAATAAATCTACATCAGGTGAAATTGTAGTTTATACTGATTTAAAGCCTTGTATAAGTTGTGATAATGTTTTTGCAAGTTTTTCAGAAATGTTTCCAAATATTAAAATAACGATTCTCTATGTTGAGGAATATTAAAAGGAGTAAAATTTGATATGAAATCGTATAATCAAATAAAATTAGAATGTATGGACATATGTTATGGCTGTATTGATAGAGATATTGTCGGAAACAGATTTATTGATTATGAAACATCATTAGGTGAGGCTTTTACTTACGATTATCCGCAATGCAGTTATTTAGAAAAAGCTATTTGGTGTTTTATATTAACAATTCGTTTCGCAAGATGTGGAATGCTTATGACAAAAGGTGGAATCCTTGAAGAAGAAACCAGAAAGTTTGTAAAAAAAATCCGTTCACTTTCTAAATCTGAAAAAGATACTCTTCCAGCAGAACTTTTTACCGATTTATTAGAGGTTGAAGAGTATTTAGATTGGTTGGACGAAAAAAGAAAATAACAAAATAATGGTGATGATTTTTCAAAAGCTTTGTTGAAAACTACTGTTCTTGACGATTTCTGTAATCTTGTTTGGAAGTATGGTAGTAAATCAGCGAAAGTTTTAACTTGTGGTGATGATGCCGTTTCTTTCGTTGGTAAATACAAAGATGCTTCAGATGTAATAAATTGTTTTAAAACAGGAAATGTATCAGGCATTTCAAATCTTACAAATTCAAAAGTTTCTAATGTATACACTTTTGCTACAGATAAATTAGGAAGAACTTTTGTAGCTGGAAGTGGAAATTATGATAAAAATCCAACTATTATAGTGCCTGAAGGCTATTTTGATGATATGGTTGAATATACTGGAACAAATTATAATATTTATTATTTTGAAAAATATAACAATTTATTAACTAAAGACTATAT
>CAZTUV010000209.1:0-3384 GCA_964616595.1 uncultured Alistipes sp. | reverse complement strand
CTTCTTCAGGACAAAATAACCTTTATGAATAATGTTTTCCTGCTTGTTGTGTCTGTAATATGTTGTTTCCCAATTATAGAGGGAATAAAAAAATTGTCCGATAAAACTGCCTTTACAAGATATTCTATGTCTTTGGTGACAACGGTAGCATCAGCATTTCTTCTCTTGCTGACAAGCGTCATGCTTGTTGATGCTACTACAAATCCATTCCTTTACTTCCGTTTCTGAGGAGGTTGCGTATGTCTGAAAAAAATAAAAAAGCTGACAATATTTTTGCATTGTTTAATATAATTGTGATTATATTGGTTCTGTTGGCAGGATTCGTCTATTTGCTGTTTTTTGAACGTGATACAGTTTCATATGAAGAAAATAGAAATCTTGCTGAATTTCCGGAATTTTCATGGAAAAGCTATTTTAGCGGCGAGTATACCGAAAGTATTGCAAATTATTATGATGATACAGTACCAAACAGAAGTTTCTTCAAAACAGTTATTTCAAAATACATAATGCCTTTAAAAGGCGTTAAATATGGCGGCTCAGATGACGGCGTTGAACTGTATAATACCGCAAAAGATACTCAGGAACAAACTGAACCAATCGTTACTGAAAGTCAACAGACAACTATAATTTCTAATGTAACTGGTACAGATATTTTGACAACTACCACCGTTACTACTGAAAACCTTCCAAGTGCAACTGCTGCGGCAGCTGATGGCGAACTTGCAAATAATATCCTTGTTGTCAATAAACGTGGAATTATGCTATATGGTGGCGGTTGGGGCAATGAAGTCAAATATGCCGAGGATATAAATGCTTACAAAGAGGCTCTTGGAGAAGATGTAAATGTGTATTCAATGGTATTGCCAACAAGTGTTTCGTATTACCTGCCGGAAAATTATCTTGACCTTGTTGAAAGCGAAAAAGATGACCTTGATTCAATTGCCGAAAACCTTATAGATGTAATTAATGTCGATGCATATACAACTTTACTTAAACATAAAGAAGAAGATATTTATTCACGTACAGACCATCATTGGCAACCACTTGGTGCTTATTATGCTGCACAGGCATTTGCAGAAGTTGCAGATGTGGACTTCGCTGATATATCCGAATATAAGAAACATATACTTTCTGGTTATGTCGGCACTCTTTATGGATATACCAAGAGTTCTACATTTATTGAAAATCCTGAAAAGTTTGTCTATTATGAACCTGATACGGAAGTTGAAGTCACTCAATATTCGACAAGTTTTACCGACCCCATAGAAACAAAATTATTTATTGACCCGGATGGTCTTGATAATTCAAGTTATTATCTTATGTTCGGTCTTGACAACAATATACGTCATGTTAAAACTGAATGCAATAATGGAAGAAATCTTGTTATTTTCAAAGATAGCTATGGTAATGCATTGTTGCCATTCCTTACAAGTTCATTTGAAAATATATATATCTGCGATATAAGATATTTTGATATTAATGCAAAAAGCTTTATTGAAGAAGTAGAGGCTACTGATGTATTATTTGCTATGTGTACTTATTCGGCAGTAGGTCAGAATCGTGAATATATTTCTGCAAATCTCAACAGATAGGGAGGAATCGGAATGAAAGAACTTATATTTCCTTTTGATGGAAAAAATATTCTCCGTAAAAGACGGTCTATAAAAAAACAGCTTGTTTCAGACGGAAAATCTCGTATTAAAAAGAAAATAGCTGTTTTAGGTGGTTCTACAACTAATGACATTGTTTCTGTTATGGAACTCTTTCTGCTTAATTTTGGCATAGAACCAGAGTTTTATCAATCAGAATATAATAAGTTTTATGAAGATGCTGTATTTGGTTCATCAGAACTCGATGATTTTAATCCGGATTTGATATATATACATACAACTTCACGTAATCTTACTATGCTACCTGAAAATCCGGCAGAGACCCCGGAACAAATACAAGAAAAACTGGAAAATCAGTTTGAATATTTTAAGCAGGTATGGATTAGTCTTGCACAAAAGTTTGCTTGTCCGATTATTCAGAATAACTTTGAATTGCCATTATTTCGTCATTCCGGAAACTATGACGGTTGGGGATATTCAGGTACGGGAACTTTTATTAATCGTCTTAATGTTATGTTTTCAGATTATGCAAGGAACAATAATGGCTTTTTTATAAATGATATAAATTATTTGTCGTCAGTTATAGGTCTTACAAAGTGGCATGACTCTGAAGCATGGTTTCTATATAAATATGCCGTCCGTATGGAAGTAATTCCAGACTTGTCATATAGTGTAGCATGTATAATAAAATCACTATATGGAAAAAATCAGAAGGTTATTGACCTTGACCTTGATAATACTTTGTGGGGCGGAATAATCGGGGACGATGGTCAGGAAGGTATTGAAATCGGAGTTGAAACTGCCGTCGGACAATCATTCAGCGAATTTCAGACTTTTATAAAAAATTATAAAAACTATGGTGTACTTCTTGCCGTTTGCTCAAAAAACGATGAAGAAAACGCTATTTCTGGTCTGAATCACCCAAGCGGAATACTTAAGCCTGATGATTTTGTTTCAATAAAGGCTAACTGGAATAGTAAGGATTTGAATATTGAACAGTCTGCCAATGAAATAGGTATTCTTACGGATAGTTTTGTCTTTATTGATGATAATCCGGCAGAATGTGCCATTGTCAACGCTCAATTGCCAGATGTTCCAACAATCAACCTCACATCAGTAAGCGATGCTATGTATAAGTTGTCAAGAGGAGGTTTCTTTGAAATAACTTCAATTTCTAAAGATGACCTGAAACGCAATGAAATGTATTCAGCAAATGCTAAAAGAAATGCTCAGCAAAAAAGCTTTGCAAATTATAAAGATTATTTGTTAAGCCTTGATATGAAAGCAGAAATAACAGATTTTCTTCCGGTATATATCCAAAGAATAACTCAATTGACAAATAAAAGCAATCAGTTTAACGTTACAACAAAACGTTATTCAGAATCAGAAATGCAGGAAGTGGCTGGAAATTCCAATTATATCAGGCTTTGTGGTCAGCTTTCCGATAAATTTGGAGATAATGGAATAGTTTCCGTTGTAATAGGACGTTGCGAAAATTATACGCTCCATATCGATTTATGGCTTATGAGCTGCCGTGTTCTTAAAAGAAATATGGAATTTGCAATGCTTGATGAACTTGTAAAAAAATGTCGTGAACATGGAATTACACATATAATGGGGTATTATTATAAAACTCCTAAAAATAATATGGTGTCTGAACTTTTTGGGTTGTTTGGTTTTGAAAGAAAATCCTTAAATGATAACGGCGATTCTGTATGGTGTCTTGAAATATCATCATATATAAATAAAAATAATGTAATAAAAATAAAGGAGT
>CAZTUV010000208.1:0-3390 GCA_964616595.1 uncultured Alistipes sp. | reverse complement strand
TTTCAAGCCAAGTCAAGCTTATTCAACTTTTTTGTATTTTGCTTGAAAGATTACAGCAACTATATCCATATCTTTTCTTCTTTGAATGACGCTATTTCTTTTGCTTTTCAGGTTGAGTAACTATATTATCAACAAGCATCAGTAATCTGCTTCTACAGCATAAGGAGCCTGCACAAAATAGACTCCTTATTTTTTGTACTATGAAAGTTCTGATTTCTCCAAATATTCAAAAACTCAGTTGGTGCTTTTACGAAAAAAACCACATTTTACTGAAAAATCATTCTCTCATCAGAAATATCAAAGTAAAGAGAATGGCTTGAATACGTTGCTTTTACGCATTCAAGCCGATTTGAATTGGTGTGGGTGACAGGACTTGAAGATGTGGGATTTCGCCTAAAATCCACGATATATAGGCACTTTTTAAACTGAATTGGCATTTTCAGTTGGCACTTGATTTTTTTATTTATTTTTTACCATACAGCGTTTTCCTTCAAAAGCAATGCCATACTTGAGAATTTTTTTATGGCCCTCGTTTAGAAGACTAACCTCATACTGCCTATCCTCAATCTGTTTTAATGCTGCATCGCACATCTGATCAAGAGTTTCGTTTTTACCAACAGATTTTATTTCCAATATCACAGCAATTTCACGAGTAAGAACGTTTTTAATGATAAAAGTTCTCATAGCCGTCATGATAGCTGATACTCTTCAAAAGCCATATATTTACTTCAAGTTCAAATGTTTTGGCATCGCCTTCAAGAACAGCACACAGTAATATACTCTTATCTGCAACTCTGATTGACTCATCAAACCATTGCCTGAAAGTGTTTTCGTAAATTGTAACGATTTCAAGATTTGGAATCACAGCAGAAAAATATGTCTGTATGCCCTGCTGATATATATCCGCAGGCTTTAGATAACCAGTATGAAGCAGAAAACTCCATATATAATCGGATTTCACATTCATATTAGTATATGTGATATCCTCATACAGCGATTTGCATATTGGGCGACCAGTGACAAGTGCTTCAATATTATTTTTGGTTTTTCTGTCACTTTTCACTATGAGTTCATGGATAATACTATTTGAATTTGTATTAATCCAATATGCTTTAGGAATACGATTTCTATTATTCAAGGCAAACTGAATATAATTAAGCACACTCCACGGATTGTAAATTTTGGTTTCTCCGAATAAATATCCGTCATACCAAGTTCTTATTGTATCAAAGCAATTTGAAAGGCCATAATAGTCCGCAAGCTGTTTCACTTCCTGCTCTGTAAAACCGAAATACTGGGAAAAAGCATTGTCCGTAATAGAATATACATTAAGATTGTTCAGTCCTGTAAAGATACTTTCCTTTGAGATACGCAGACAGCCAGTAAGCACACCAAATTCGAGGGAATCATTAGTCTTTAATACACTTTCAAAGACAGAACGAATCAGGTTTATCATATCCTCATAAAAGCCATTGAAATAGGCATTTTTCAGCGGTACATCGTACTCGTCTATGAGGACTATCACCTTTTTCCCATATACTTCATAAAGGCAATCAGAAAGAAGTTTCAATGCAGTATTATACACTGAATTATCGGCAGTATCATTGCAAATCATTTCAAGTTTTTTTCTGCTTAAAGGCATAAGTTTATCAGCAGCTAATAATTCTTTATGTCTCCATATTTCTTTATAAATCATGTTCTTAAATTCTGAAAAAGCCTATTGATAATCCGATTGCTTCATACTCTTTAGAGAAATACTTATGACAGGATACTGCCCCATATATTTTTGGTATTTCTCTCCAGATTTGGATATTGCAAGTCCGTCAAACAAATATGAGTTATCCTCTTCCGTTTTCTCAAAAAATCTTCTGAGCATATTCATATTGAGCGTTTTTCCAAACCGTCTTGGACGGGTAAAAAGTGTGACCTTGGCTCCTCCGTCCAGTATATCTTTAATGAGCAGCGTCTTATCAACTAAATAGCAGTTTTTATCAATTATTTCTTTAAAATCCTCAATTCCAATCGGAATCGGTTTATAATCGTTCATGTTATCACCTCACAGCCCTTGTTAATTCTATTATACCACATTTTTTCATGTTTTACAAGTATACAACAAGAAAAAAGCAGTAAACCCTTTGCTGGATTTACTGCTTTTCATTTGAGTCAAATTATCTTGATTTGGGAATTCATACAGGCTGTCCAAGAGCAACAAGTCTTTCTCTAAAAACTTTAATTTCTTCATCTTTAGATGCATTAAGAGATTTCAGATAAGTGTTTTCGACGACTAAAGCAACTTGCATAGCAAATTCATCAAATGAATTACATGTCACATCTGTCAAGATAGGAGCAACATAGGTGTTCCATTCATCAATGACCGTGCTAACCTTGGTCCAATTTTCATCATCTCCGAGTAGATATTCTTTAATGATTCGGAATGTGTCAACAATTTCATTTTCACAATAAGATGGATAATCCTCCTTAGGCAAAGTAACAAGATCATGCTCATAATTTAGATGAAATTTTCTAATTTCATCTAAATTATGCCCTTCCTTAATCCACTTAGCTATCACTATCAAATCATTGACGAAATTGTGACAAGCTATAATATGTTCCTTGTACATAATATAAATTCTCCTTTTCAAAATAGAATAAAATTTAGAGAGCAACGAGATTTTACTCTCTATCACATATATTATATATACTTCAATTTTCTTTTACCTATCTAACGTGAGTTCGACAGAAAAAATAAAAAGATATAGAAAAATCCACCTTAATTTGCTATAATGGTAATGACCAAAGAACCAATAAAGCAATTAGAAAGGTGGATTTTTATGGAACAGCAAATAGCTGTATTTTGTGAAACAGATGATTTTTGTAAAGCATATGAGGAATATTGTCATCATTCTTTGCTTATGACTAAAGACGAAATATTATCCAAAAGCAGAATGTCTTTAAGTGAAATTATGACTATACTCATCATGTTTCATTTATCAAATTACAGAACTTTTAAGTGGTATTACATAAAAGAAGTAATGAAGCATCAAAAAGCAGATTTTCCTGATTTGGTAAGTTACAATCGTTTTGTGGAAATTATGAAATTTGCACTTGTTCCACTCTTATTATACACCATAAAGGCACGTTCTGGCAAGTGTTCAGGAATATCTTTTATAGATTCTACACCGATAAAAGTATGTGACAGTCACAGAATATCCTGTCATAAAGTATTTGACGGATTTGCAAAAAGAGGTAAAAGTTCGATGGGATGGTTTTATGGATTCAAACTTCATTTGATAATCAATGAATGTGGAGAAATTCTGTCTTTTTGTCTCACATCAGGAAATATTGATGACCGAAATGAAAAAGTAATTGAAAAGCTTACAAAAGAAATAT
>CAZTUV010000207.1:0-3496 GCA_964616595.1 uncultured Alistipes sp. | reverse complement strand
GTCATCATAAGTAAGCATAACTATTAAAAAAGGTTTATCCATATTAAAAATCACCCGTTTCATATTTTGACAAAGGTAAGTCCGATATCAAAGAAAATTATAGCAGAGAATATAGTTTTTGTCAATCATATTAAAAGAGTAAAATTATAACTTTATGCAAAAGACATGATACATAAAGAAGTTGTCATACAATAGTGTACATTATTTATAATTCGATATAAAAAAATCCCTTTCATAAGAAAAGGATTTCTGGCGGAAACGGTGGGATTCGAACCCACGTCCCTCAAGGGGCATCACGATTTCGAGTCGTGTCCGTTATGACCACTTCGATACGTTTCCACAAATATCTTTAGCATTATATCACATTTGAAACAATTTGTCAAGTACTTTTTTCAGAAGGGAGCGGTTAATGGCGGTTTTGATTTTCGAGTTACTTGAATTCATGTCTTTTCAGAATCGTACATTAATGGGGAGATGTACAAAGAAAAATAAATTTACATATTGTCATAAACACCGCCAAAAGTCCACTCCCCACTCCCGACAAACTTATAAATAAAAAGATAATGAATTAAAATTGCCAAAGGTTCTTTGGTATATGCAATAGGAACTTTTTGCAATTAGTCATAATTTTTAGCAATTCTGAAATCAATTGATTCTGTAAATGGGTCATAAATAATATCTTCATTATCATCATTCATTATAAGGTAGGAGTTTTTATAAAATAATGGTATAAATACATAACTATCGAGTATTTTACTTTCCTGAGTACAATAACAGTCAATTAACTCTGAAACATCAGCACAATGACGTATTTCATCGATTATTTTATCGACTTTTATATTATTAAAACAGTTATTTTCTTTAAACTGCTCAATAACTGACAAACCATTGTTATAATTTCCTTTTAAAGGGTATAAAGCTATATTATAATCATTTTCTTTAATACGGCTTTCAAATTCAGAAGATGTAACCTCATCTATTCCTATATAAAATCCAAAGATTTCTTGCCACTGTTGTGATAGATTATGAAGATAGTCAGAATCAATTGTTCCGGAACATACAAGTATTTTAATATTATCAAGTGATTCAATGTCAAGTTCAGCCTTTGCCACTTTAAAGCAACGTTTTGCTTCCGAAATATCATAAAATTCATATTGCCTGTCTGAAACAAGTTCACGGTAGCTTCTTCCCAGTAGTTTGATTGCAGGTGGAATTATTCCATAAGCAGGTATTATATCAGAATTATTATCATCTATAATATTTTCCCTGTCAATTGAAAATGCAAGTGTTTTACGCATATTCAAAGAAGAAAAATATTCGTCATCTGGATTGAAAACAAGACCTAAAGTAGTTGCACAAAAAGATGTTGTATCATATTTTTTTGTATTTATTCCATCGATGCTATTTGTTGCAAAACACTCTATTGTCCCTTCACGGAACATTGTTCTGATATCGTTTTCATCGGATTCGATTGTAAAATTAAGAAATGATGGCAGAATTTCATTTGTTTCATTGTTGTTGACTGAATTTTTTTTCATATAAAGAATATTATTGACACCATAAGGGTCATAAAACCATTGACGTACAAAGAACGAACCATTGGACATTACAGAACGGTCATCAAGTCCATAACGCCCTTTTGTTGAATAAAAGAATTCTCTGTTACAGGGATAAGATGCACTTGTAGCAAGGAGTCCGAGAAATTCTGCACATGGATAATCCAGCGATATATTAAGAGTATAATCATCGACAGCAATTATACCTGCTGTTTCAGGGAGAGCCTTTCCGGAAATTATATTGTCGCCATTTCTTATACATGAAAAATCTTCCGCATATGGCGATTGCATAGAAGGGTCTAAAATTCTGCGTAGAGCAAACACATAGTCTTGTGCGGTAACTGGAAAATATTCATCATCATCAATGTAATCATCATCGTTTTTATCGAAGAACCAATAATTATCTTTTCTTAAAGTAAAAGTGTACTCCAGTCCGTCCGATGATATGGAATAGCTTTCTGCATTACAGCAAAGAATATTACCATTTTCATCAAATGACATAAGACCACTGTATAAATTTTTAATAATAGTATTTGATGCGGAATCAGTAGCATATTGTGGGTCAAGGCTTTGAGGGTTTCCTAAAATTGAAACATCATACATATGACCTGTACCATCACCTTTATCGTCATTTCCGCATGAAAAAAGCATAGCTGTAAATATAATGCAAACAAGGATTGTAAGTTTCTTCACATTTTACTCCATTCATCGAATCATCTTAGAAAAGAGCCTGAGAAAAAATTCCTCTCGGCTCTTATTTTTATTATTTTACTTTAACGGTTACTATAAAACCATCTTCATTGTTACCTGAAATATCATATTCCCCGTCTTTTGGAACACCTATATCAGTAGTATCATCAATATCTGCACTGATATAATAAACATTATATAAACTTTTACCTGATGAAATTTCAAGTGGTTTGTTTATAGTATATGATTTAATTTTTTCAATATACTCTTCAAGGCAAAGGTTATTGCGTTTCATATAAGTGGAATGAGGTATACCTACATAACGGTAAGTCTGAGTACGGGCTATTTCGTTGGTATAACTTTCCTTACCTTCAGGGAAACGTACTACAAAGCCGTATTCAGCAGCGTGTTCATCAATCCATGAATAGATACCTGTTGGAGAATAGTAACCAGAACTTGAACCATCTTGTGGGAAAATTCCCATATCAAAACTTCTTCCGGTATGATAATCTGAAAATCCGCTAATAACTCCAGAAATTCCATTGTTGTAACGTTGAGTCTGGTCTTCAGCGGAACGATATCCACCTATTACAACTATATCGGTATTATTTTGAGTTTCTGCGAAATCTTGCATAAGGTCATTAAGATGTTCAATAACTTCTTGGTCAAGACTGACTTCAAAGTCGCTTACGCCATAATATTCAGTTTTTATATTATCATAAAGAGTAACAATATTTGTATCGTCTGTTGGAAAACGGTAAATATGATTACCATTTACTTCTACTAAATCTCCGCTATATATTTGTTCTGTATCAACGGAAATATTTTTATATCCTTCAGGAAGCTTTTGTTTTTGAGTAGTAGTGGTTGTAGTTGTAGTCATTGTAGAAGTTGTAGTAGTTTGTGTAGAAGTATTTGATGTTGTAGTAGTTTCAGATGTTGATGATGTCATTGTAATTATTTCATTAGTAGTTGTTTCTGTAACAATTTCAGAAACGGTTGTAGTTGTAGTATCACTTTCAGAAATTTCAGTGTCATCAGGAGTTGAAGTATTATTTCCAAGCAGGCTTTTCACACATGAGGTTGCCACCAGAATCATAACTATAAATGCCAGTAATACTGCTGCTATTCTGTCATAACGTATTTTATATTTTCTTTTTCTTCTGCGTTTATCTCCTTTGTTCATATGATGTACTCCTTTTTTTATAATACACAAATTATATCACATTTTTTTTATAATGTAAAGTATC
>CAZTUV010000206.1:0-3514 GCA_964616595.1 uncultured Alistipes sp. | reverse complement strand
AAATTTTTAACCCCGATGTCAAATCTGATATCGGGGTTTTTGGACAGGCTGACCGGCTGAAATATGTTATCAGCCGGCTTTTTTTAAAGTATGAAACAAATAAGTCCTGAACAGCCTTCATTTATAACACGTTCAAGTGTTTCCTGTAATTTAAGCCTTGCATCAACGGGCATTTTGAAAAGCTTGTTGTGTAAGCCTTCATTAACGAGTTCGTGAAGTGATTTTCCGAAAATATTACTTTCCCATATTTTAGCGGGATTATCGTCAAAGCCGTCAAGCAGATACATTATAAGTTCTTCGGATTGTTTTTCAGTTCCTACAATCGGACTTACAGTAGTATTTATATTTGCTTTCATTATATGCAATGATGGTGCGGTTGCTTTAAGTTTAACGCCGTATTTACCGCCTTGTTTTATAATTTTAGGTTCTTCAAGAGTAAGTTCTTCGATTTCCGGCATAACTATTCCATAGCCTGTTGCCTCTACTTCTGCAAGTGCCGGTTCAATACGTTGATATTTTCTGCGGATATCGTTCAGTTCCATAAGGAGTGGCATAAGGTCGCTTTCACTTTCTATTTCAATGCCCGTTGTTTCTCCGAGAATCTTATAGAATAAACTGCTGTCAAGTTCGGCAGTTATGGTAACAGAGCCGTTCCCCAAATCCATATTTGAAATTTCTGCGTTTATGATATGTGGACACTGTGCCATTGCCTGTACTGCCGTTTCAGTTTCACGGACAAGCCTTATATCTTTAGCGGAATTTCTTATACAGTCAAGAATCTCACTTTTAAGCCAGTGACCTTTTTCAAGGGAATTTATCCAGCGTGCTGTACGGATATTTATTTCCTTTATCGGGAAAGAAAATAATATTTCCTGCATAATTTCACGTATATCATTTTCATCAAGGTCAAGGCAGTTTACGGGAATAACTTTAGTGTCATATCTGTCAGTAAGTTGTGAAGCCAGAGTTTTTGCCTCTTGTGAAGTAGGGTTAACAGTGTTCATTATTACTATGAAAGGTTTTCCAAGTTCTTTAAGTTCATGAATAACCCTTTCTTCACATTCCTCATATTCTGCACGTGGAATATCTGATATAGTTCCGTCAGTTGTAATTACAAGACCAATTGTTGAATGGTCTGTAATGACTTTTTGTGTGCCTATTTCAGCAGCCATATTGAAAGGTATTTCCTCATCGAACCATGATGTCATAACCATTCTGGGCATTTCGTTTTCGATGTATCCCAACGAACTGGGAACTATATATCCAACGCAATCAATCAGACGAACGTTCATTTTTGCACCATTACCAATATTTATTTCCACAGCGTCTTCCGGAATGAATTTTGGTTCTGTCGTCATAATTGTTTTTCCGGCGGCAGATTGTGGAAGTTCATCAACAGCACGTTCTTTTTTAAATTCGCTTGTGATATTCGGAATAACTAGTGATTCCATAAATCGTTTTATAAAAGTAGATTTTCCGGTACGTACAGGCCCTACAACGCCTATGTAAATATCTCCGTTAGTACGTTCAGCGATATTCGTGTAAATATCTTTAACCATATTTTTCACCTTTTTCCTTAAATAACAATCGGTATCAATAACATTCCACAGTTTTCAAGACGGTCACCGGAAAGGTCGTTTTCTTCAATTATAGCGTTGACACTTGTGCTGTAACGTTTTGCAATATCCCATACTTCTTCATTTTCCATTCCGAAATATAGTTTTATAGCATAATCGCCGTCACGTTGTTTTTTAATATTTTCGTCTAATGAAATATCTGTCAGTGCATTGATTGATGAGCAACTATAAACATATATTTTAGCTGAAATATCTGTTTTTGCAGACAGAGCGCCTTCAGATGATATATTGTAAGAAACGTCTTTTATATTTATTTCAGTGGAAACATTACAGCCATTAATATTATCAGGAAGATTTATAGTTTCTTCAAAAGCTTCATCTTTATCAGGAATTGAAATTATTCCGGAATTGTCTTTTGATGCCATTGAATAGGTAAGCATACCACTTATAATTATAGAATTTCCATCATCAGATATTCTTGTGTTTATATTTTTTGGAGTACACCACATTGAATATATTGTCTGAGGAACATTATCTCCTTCACTTATTTTCGTGGAATGTCTGAAACTTTCATCATAAATAACAGGAATCTGTTCTGCCTTTATTTCAGAAATAATAGTATTGCATGGGTATACTGTTGAAAAAGCGTCTGTTCCAATCATAATTGAATTTGTTTTTATTGCACAGCATATAAGACGCAATTCAATTTCACAGCGTATAATTCGGTTTTCAGCGTTTTTATCAGCAACTGGTATAATATCGCAATTAACTATTTCCGGAGTTAAAGTACAGTCAAAAGTATCATCTATACCATCGATATCTATAATTTGACTGAATGGTATAGAAAATGAAATAGGTTCAATTGTTCCCCCGTCTTTTTCGCATGAATATAATAGTTTCAGTTCTGCCGAACCTTTTGCAAGGAGTTTACCTGAAATCATTTTTTTTTCACATTCAGATATTGTGCAACGTGTATTTATAATGCTTGTTACTGATGGCTGAGTAACAGGAATTTCTATTTCTTCACTTAATTGAAGATTTTTTTCAGTATTGATTTTTTTTGCTGCAAAACGTACAGAAGTTTTTTTAATCTGAATATTCATTCCTGAAATGTCAGAGATAATTTCTTGTTTATTTTCTCCAGTGACTGATATTTTTACAGAAACAGCACCTCTTAAATCAAGACGGCGTTTGTTTACTGCACGAAAATTTATATGGTCTGTTTTTGGGACAAGTTTTGCAATTAAATTTTCGCCCATTTTGTTTAGTTCGACATTTTTAGAAAAATTTTGTCGTTGGGTTATGCATTGTAAAACAGAACCATTTTCACTGCAATAAAGTATTTTTATATCGCATTTGAGTTCATAGGAAAGTTTGGTTTCATTAATTGAGTGACTTGTAATTACAGGGATTATTTCACATCGGACAAGTTTAAAAATATCGGGATAATAATCCGGAAGAATATAATCAAGTTCCACACCTTGTTCCTGAATCCCGTCAAAAATATTTTCACTTACGGGGACGGTTTCCCTGTTTATTCTGAAATCCATATATAGCCTCCTTGAAAATTGCTTTATGAAATTATATTCATATTTTAGTACAAGTATTCCTTGCATTTTTTAATAATACTATAATCCGATTTTGCAACTCGTTTTATATTTTTCAAAGTCCAACCATTAAAAAACAGTTGTTTATAATTATATATCCACGAAAGTTTTTAGAGAAACTTGTAAACACATAAATTCCTAAATATAGACAAAAATGTGCTTTGAACAGGATTGTTTATGTAGTCCGGAAAATTGAAACTTGTTGATTTCAGGCTGTTTTTAGGGGAAAAACCATTGGTATTTGCTTGCTGAGTTGCAGGTCGGGAAATTATATTTTAGTACAAGTATTCCTTGCATTTTTTTAATGAATACGCTATAATATATATACTC
>CAZTUV010000205.1:0-3544 GCA_964616595.1 uncultured Alistipes sp. | reverse complement strand
TTTTGCGTTTGAACAAAAAATATATATTTAACTTGATTGATTTGAATAATAAGTATGGACAATCTGAATATAAAATGATATAATTATATCAGAATCAATACTACGAATGGAGTGGAATAATGAACAAAATCATTGCGGAAAGAACTACTAAAACCATTTACAGTGACGGATATAAATGTATGAAAGTTTTTAATAATCAGTATTCAAATGCAGATGTACTTAATGAGGCTTTCAATCAGGCTATGGCAGAAAATGAAGGACTTAGTGTTCCAAAAATAATTGAGGTTTCAGAATATGATGGTAAGTGGACAATAACTTCCGAATATATAAAGGGAAAGTCCCTTGCACAACTTATGGAAGAAAATCCTGACAATATGGATAGTTATCTTGATTTGTTTATCGATTTACAGTTGGATATTCATTCAAAAAGATGTCCTACCCTTAAACGTCTTGATGATAAATTGCATCATAGAATAGAACAGTCTGTACTTTCGGCAACTGACCGATTTGCATTGCATACACGTCTGGAAAGTTTTCCTAAAAACAGTAAGCTTTGTCATGGAGATTTTAATCCATCAAATATAATTATTGCGGAAGATGGTAATCCATACATAATTGACTGGTCGCACGCTGTACAGGGAAATGCCTCAGCAGAAACCGCTATAACCTATCTTACTTTTATATTGAACGATAACAGCATCATTGCTGAAAAATATATAAACCGTTTTTGCGAAAAGAGCAATACCCCACTTGATTATATAAAAAGATGGATTCCTATTATTGCATCTGCAATGACTATAAACAGATATACTGATGAACGTGAATTCTTGCTTGGATTGGTTCAGGAAGGATTTTCAAAAAAGTAATTTTATGAGGTGAAAAAATGAGAAGATTTGATACAAAGGTACAGTATCTTAAATATAGAGTTTTATGTGAAGTTGCCCGTCAGGCATGGAACGGAGAACTGCTTGAAAATATGATGAATATTCCGGAAATTATAGTGCCGGAAAAAAATTCAACTATGCATTGCTGTATATATAAAGACAGAGCAATTATTTCAAAGCAGGTTCAGATTGCGATAGGTGGAGATAAAGAAAATCCAAATATAATTGAGGTTATCGATATTGCTTGTGATGAGTGTTCCACCGTAGGATACGAAATAACAGATTTTTGTAGAGGTTGTCTTGCACATAGATGTGAAAACGCCTGCCCAAGAGGAGCAATTTATTATGATTACAATCATAAGGCTCATATTGATAAAGAAAAATGCATAGAATGTGGCTTGTGTGCAAAAGTCTGTCCGTATTCGGCTATTATCAACAGAAAACGTCCATGTCAGATTGCTTGTAAAGTAAAGGCTATTTCTATTAATGATGATGGTTCGGCAAGCATCGATAATAGCAAATGTATAGAATGTGGAGCTTGTGTATATCAATGTCCGTTTGGTGCTATTGTTGATAAGTCATATATTCTTGACGTAATCGATATAATAAAGAAAAGCAATGATAACAGTAATTACAAAGTATATGCCGTTGTTGCACCATCTATATCGAGTCAGTTTTCCTATGCCAAAACAGGTCAGGTTATAAGCGGATTAAAAAAACTTGGATTTTATGATGTTGTTGAGGCAGGTTTAGGTGCAGATATGGTGGCTGATTCGGAGGCAAAGGAACTCGTTGAAAAAGGTTTCCTGACAAGTTCATGTTGTCCGGCTTTTGTCTCATATATAAAGAAAGCGTTTCCTAATATGACAGAAAATATTTCTCATAATTTATCACCTATGGCTGAAATATCTAAATGTATCAAAGAAAAGAATCCATCAGCTAAAGTTGTATTTATTGGGCCGTGTACCGCTAAAAAATCTGAAATAAAACTTGATACTGTAAAACCTTATGTTGATTCAGTTATGACGTTTGAGGAACTTCAGGCTATGTTTGACAGCCGTGATATTGATATTAATACATTGGAGGAAGACTCTCTTAATGACGCTTCGTTCTATGGAAGAATCTTTGCAAGGAGTGGTGGACTTTCTGAGGCAGTTGCACAGGCTCTTAAAGAAAATAACCTTGAAGATTTTGAATTGAAATCATGCATATGCAATGGTATTGATGAATGTAAAACGGCTCTTACCAAGGCTCAAAGAAAAGTCCTTAAAGAGAATTTCATTGAAGGCATGGTTTGTACAGATGGCTGTATAGGTGGAGCAGGCTGTCTTACTCATGGAACTAAAAGTAAAACACAAGTCGATAAATACGGAAAGGAAGCTTCCGAAAAGAGCATAAAGGGAGCTGTAAATAATTCAAGAATATGAAGATAAAATCAATATTATTCTCCGGAGCTATGCTTGCATTTACAATTATTCCAATGAATACTGGTTCATTATTGTCGGGCGATGTTAATGCTGATGGAGTTTTTAATATTGCAGATGTTGTGACTTTTCAACAATGGCTCGTCGGAAACGGTTCTTTGGCTGACTGGAAATCAGCAGATGTATATGAAGATGATGTACTTGATGTATTTGACCTTTGTAAAATGAAGAGTCAACTTATAAATGATTCTTCAGTCGGCAGAAATATTAATGTATCTAATATAGACGAACTTTTTGATGCAGTAAGAAATGCAATTCCAAATGATGTTATTATCGTTGCTTCAGGAACATACGATTATACAACTTATCAAGGGGCAGATAAAATTGATATTTCTGCATCTGGTGAGGAAAATGCCCCTATAACCATTAAGGCGGAGGATTCTGAAAATCCACCGGTTATTACAGGGAAAACTACTGAAAATGGTTATGTGTTTCATATAACCGGAGATTACTGGGTCGTTGAAAATCTATGTATAACAACTTCTCAAAAAGGCATAGTTTTAGATAATTCCAATCATACAACCATACGCAATTGCGATATTGGCAATACTGGTGCAGAGGCAATAGCTATACGTGACGGAAGTTCATATTGTGTTGTTAAGGATTGTAACATTCATGATTCCGGAATAGTTTCATCAGGCTATGGCGAAGGAGTTTATATAGGAAGTGCATATTCCACAAGTGGATTCGATTATAAATGCGATTATAATATTGTTGACGGTTGCATATTTAAAAATGTCAGTGCAGAACACATAGATGTTAAAGAATTTACTACCGGAACAGAAATATGCAATTGTATTTTTTATGGTACAGGAATGTCCGGCGAAAATTATGCAGGAAGTTTTATAGATATAGCAGGCAATGATTGCTATGTACATGATAATACCGGATATAGAGAAAATAATCCGCAAATTGTCGCAGGATTTGAAATTCACAATCAAGTTGATGGCTGGGGAGTTCATCATAGATTTGAAAACAATGTTCTATATATGGACAGGGAGTATGGTGAAATAGATACAAGTCGTCGTATGTATGTGGTTGATGGTTGGTTTAGTGACTTTGAAGTATATAATAATCTTGTCGATTATGGAAATGGTCTTGTTGAATCTTTGCCAGAATACTATAATTCCAGTTATGTGACATTTAAATAATAATTTTAACCGTATGGATATTGTC
>CAZTUV010000204.1:0-3553 GCA_964616595.1 uncultured Alistipes sp. | reverse complement strand
TTTGTATTTTCTGCCACCGTCAGCACTGGCATTGCCGATGCCATTATACTACATACCGCAAATATTGCAGTACAGCGTTTCAAGAGATTCTTCTTCATAATACAATGACTCCCTCCGAATTATTTTGTGACATAATTATAACATATTTTCGCACAAAAGTATACAATTTTGTTGATAAAAATAACACTATTTTGACATCAAAGTATATGATAATTTTTTCTATACTGTTTCGGAGAGCAATCATTGTATTTTTTGAAAACCTTTATGAAATAACTTTGTGTAGCAAAGCATAACATATTGCCTATTTCTTTTTCACTATATTCTGTATTAATAAGCAATGCAGATGCCTCTTGAATTTTCAGTCTGTTCACATATTCACTGAAAGTAATCCCTGTTTCTTTCCGGAACAACCGTGAAAGATATTCATGACTTATATTAAGATGTTTGGCTACTTCCACAAGCATGATACGGCTATGAATATGACTCATTATATAATTTATAGCTCCAATCACCTGTTTTGAATAAATACCTTTCATTTTTATACAACGCATTTTTTTTGTATAATCTTCTATCATTTCAACATGAACTTTTCTTATATCTTCTTCTGTACTGCACTTATCCATTTTCATAATATAAAAGTCACTCATTGTATATGATTCTTCAGGGGTCATACCACCTTTTATGCAATATCGTGCTATAAGTGATGCAAGTACTACCATATGATATTTAAAATTTCTTATTTTATCTTCACTTAAAACTCCACAGCCTTCACAACAAAGAGGTTTCATAAAGATGTGTACAAGTTCAAGATTTCCCGAACATATACTTTCATAAAATGCCATTTCCCTGTCAAATGAGGCATGAATGAAATCTTCTTGCTGTAATTTCAAAAAATTTCCGTTCATAAAAACAAGTCCTCCTGTTTTTTCCTAATTATAACACATAATTTCCCTTTATGCAATAATAACAGAAAATCCCCCGCCTTTCATAGCAATCAGAAAAGCGAGGGATAATATCATTTATAATGTGCAAGAAACTGTTTTGTTCTTTCCTGTTTTGGATTATCGAATATTTCTTCAGGAGAACCTTCTTCAACAATATAGCCACCAGCCATAAAAATAACCCTATTTGAAATAGCCTTTGCAAAATTCATTTCATGAGTTACAATAACCATTGTCATATGGTCCTCAGCAAGTAATCTTATGACTTCAAGTATTTCACCTGTAAGTTCGGGGTCAAGAGCAGAAGTAGGTTCATCAAAGAAAAGTATCTTTGGTGACATTGCCAATGCTCTTACAATAGCAACTCTTTGTTGCTGACCTCCTGACAATTCGCAAGGATAAGATTTGGCTTTTTCTGCAAGACCGACTTTTTCAAGAAGTTCCATAGCAGTTTTTTCGGCATCTTCCCTGCTCTTTTTAAGGATAATTCTCTGAGGTTCTGTTATATTCTTAAGTACAGAATAATGAGGAAAAAGATTAAAATTCTGGAAAACAAGTCCGAAATATTTCAGAATATCCTTAAATACGGCTTTATTGGCATATACTGGCTTGCCACTTTCAGATGTTTCAACAGCTTTTTTTTCCATATATGAAATAGTTCCGCCTGAAACTGTTTCAAGAAAAGTACAGCATCTGAGAAGTGTTGATTTTCCTGAACCAGATGGCCCTATAATAGAAAGCACTTCACCTTCCTTAACCGAAAATGAAACATCATGTATAACATCAAAATCATCAAAACTTTTTTTCAAGTGTTCAACTTCAAGATAGTTCACTGTAACACCCCTTATATTTTATAATAGTTCATACGTTTTTCAATCAACGACATAATTCCTGCAACTATAAGGTTGAAAATATAATAGAAAATAGCAGCCGCAAGATAAGGTAACATGGAAGTTTCAGCAGCAGCAATCATTGATGCTTCTGTAAAAAGTTCAATATATGATATTGCAAAAGCAAGAGATGTATCCTTTACCAGAGTTATAGATTCATTCGTAACAGCCGGAAGAACTCTCTTAAACATTTGTGGTACTATTATACGTGTAAATTTTTGAAGTTTTCCATATCCAAGAATAAAAGCCGCCTCATGCTGTCCCACTGGAATTGATTGTATACCACTTCTGAATATTTCAGCAAAATATGCAGCATAATTCAATGAAAAGGCGATTATTACAGCCCAGAAACGATATTCAGTAGACAATCTCATTCCAGCCACAAAATACGGTCCGAAATACACAACAAGCAACTGAAGCATAAGAGGTGTACCACGAATAACAGATATATATAATTTCATAAGCCACTGCAAAGGTTTCCATGCATAAAGACGCATTACACAAATGCCCAACCCTAAAGGAAGTGAAAATACTAATGTAAGCAGAAAAATATACAAAGAATTAAGCATACTATCTCCAAGTTGAGATACAATTTCAAAAAATGACATATATATTTCCTCCGTAATTCTATTTGATTATTGAATCACTGAGTTCCCATTCTTCTGCGATTTTTTCAAAAGTTCCGTCATTACGCATTGCGTCAAGAGTTTCATCTACCTTATCACGGAGTTCAGTATTATCAAGAGCAAAACCGACTGCATATTGTTCAACAGAAAGTATATCATCAAGAATTATGTAATCATCGCCACGTGATTCTATCTGATAATTTGCAACACCTATATCCATTGCTATTGCATCAGCAGCACCAGAATTAAGGTTCATAAAGGCTGTATTATAATCGCTTACAATAATGAGTTCCTTAAATGAATCTTTAAGAGAACTATTTTCCTCTTCTTTTAACGCTGACTCAGCAGATGAATCAGTCTGTACAACTACACTTTTTCCGCTAAGGTCATCAAATGAACTAATATTACTATCCGCCTTGACAACAAAAACCTGACTATTATCAACATAAGGCTTTGTCCATGCGTACTCATCTTCACGACCGGTCATTGTAAAGCCATTCCATATACAGCTGATTGTACCGGATTTAAGTTCCATATCCTTTGCATTCCAGTCGATAGGTTGCTTTACAAGTTCCCATTCATTTCTTTTACATACTTCTTCTGCAAGGTCAAGGTCAAATCCTACGTATTCCCCGTTTTCATCTTGATATCCATAAGGTGGGAATGCCGCATCAAAACCTACAATAAACTTTTCTGATGAAGAATCATTGTCAGATTTATTTCCGCAAGCTGTCATAGATAATGCCATTGCACCGGCAAGCATTGCAGAAAGTAATTTTTTAACGATTAATGATTTCATAAACAAATACTCCTTATTATTATATTATCCGTGTCACAAAATCCGAACACAACTTTATAAAGTATAACATATTTCTACTTAATTGTCAATGATTTTACTTTTAAGTTTTACCAAAAGTAATCCCAAAATAAATACATCAGAAAATAATAGACAACTTCCAATATTTGTTTTTTTCAAAATATATACTATTTTGTTATTTTCTTTAATAAAATTGTTAACATTACAAATACATATTAATAATTAAATATATTTCAAATTATAGTATTGAAAAAAATATTTTTGTATGTTATAATGAAT
>CAZTUV010000203.1:0-3555 GCA_964616595.1 uncultured Alistipes sp. | reverse complement strand
CTATACGGATCATAGCATTACACATAGTATTAGGATAGTAAATATAATATCTAAAATAATAGAAGATATTGATTTGCAATTTAATGAAGAAGAAAAGTTTATTCTTTTATCGGCAGTATTATTACATGATATTGGTATGCAAACCCCTGATTATGCTGATTTAGGAGAATTACCATTAAATACAGAAGCTCTTGAAAAGATAAGAAAAAAACATCATGAATATTCGGAAAGATTAATTATTGATAGTATACAACGCTCGGAAGGTGAAGCATATTTTTTGGGGTTAAATTCTAGGGAAGAGTTTGTTGATGATGTGGCTTTAGTAGCAAAATATCATCGAAAAATGAATATAGCTGCCTTAGATAATGATGTGATTGGAGATAAAGTTATTAGGCTAAGATTATTGTGTGCTCTTATACGTTTAGGAGATTGTTTAGATTTGGACTATCGAAGAGTAGATATAAATAGATTATTGGTATTTACTAATATCCCAATTGAAAGTAAGTTTTACTGGTATTCACATCATTATGTCAATGGCTTGTTAATTCAAAATCAAAAAATACATATATATTTTAAATTCCCGAAAGTATATGAAGATAAAAATGAGCTCACAAATAAAATTATTGAGTATATGACGAGCGAAGTTAGAAATCAGATAGATGAGGTTTATGATATACTTGATGAATATAGTATAAGGTTCTATAAAGATATTATAGTAAATAAGCAGTATTCCAATGCTCAAAAGAAGATGCCAGTTGAATTAGAGGAATATATTGCTACATCAAGTGATGAGAGTGTTTATCGCGGAGTTATATATGGTAAGCTAAACATAACTAATAGAAAAGATTTATTAGGAGCTTATGTTAAAAGTTTAGAAAATACAGAAAGTTTTAGAAATATGGTAATGGGTCCATATTTTTTGTCACCAAAGTGGTACAGGGAAAGAGTTAATGCCAATTGTAATCACGAAGATTTTGATACAAGATTCTTTGAGTTTGTGAAAGAAAAGACTAGCATGGCTGTTAACGAAAATATCAAATTGATTTTTACAAATACTCGTAGGTATGAGATAAAAGTTAAAGATATTTTGACTCCAAGCGAATACAGTCAATTTTTTGAAGAAGTTTTAGAAAATATGAGAATAGTGTGGGGAGAATATGCGGAAAGAGGTCCTATTTTGTGTTGTGTTGATCCTGGATATATGCATATTATTACATCTACTGATAATTGTGCTATCATAACACAAAGGGCTGGAATTATGGAACCAACTCATCAAGGATATATTACGACTGATAAAGTCGAAATAGGAAGAATTAATAAAAACTTTGATGATATTTTTAACTATAATTATTCTACGCAAAAGCTAGAATTACAGAAGTTGGAAAAATTTATTTGTAGTATTATGTGATTAAGGAGAATATATGGATACAATTACATTTAATGATATTACACCGGATGAATGGTTGCAGATGAGAAAAGCAGTTGGCTTTCCATTATTTGAGAGGGAAATTGCACAAAAGGCTTTAGACGGATCGTTGGGAGTACTGGGAATTAAAAGGGATGGAATTCATATAGGTATGTTGCGAATATTGGGTGATGGAGCATATTCATTTTATCTTAATGATGTTATTATAGTTCCGACCTTTCATAGGATGGGTTTAGGAAAAAAATTAATAAACGAAGCGTTTGAATTTATTAGAAATAATTTTTGTAAAGAGAAAATGTTTTCGATAAGTATATTTGCAAATGTCATGTCAGAAGAGTTCTATAAAAAAGTTGGATTTTCAGCTAGAAAAGAAATACCAATGAAAATATTCGTAAGAGATATGCATATGGGTTCAAGACAAGAGTGCTTAAATAAAACGGAAAAGATTAAGATTAGTTTAAGGTAGGTGTTGCTAATGAAGAAGATAATAGAGTGTTCTTCGATTTATGCTATTGATTTTGCGGCAGTTATTTATAGTATTGTTAATAGTTATGATGATGAATATATATTATATATAAATGATGTAGCAGATACAAAATCTGAATACCGCAAATTTATTTCGAGATTAGCGCTACCCACACTTGATTGGGAGTTAGATCCTCAAGGACAACTTAGGCAAGTACATATTCCGATAGAAAATTTAACAAAGGAGGAATTTGTGAAAAATGTATGTAAAGCTTTTAATAGTTACATTGCAACGGAGTGGGTAAATGGTAAAGATAATTATTTTAGTGAATTTAAAAAAAAATTATATGAAAGGATATTAGAATGCAGTGATTGTGGTATTGAAGCATACAAAGAATTAATAAAATTAATTATTGAACTGGTTACTGGAAAGGAAATAAATATTGCAAATTTTTCTGATATACGAATTGAAGGCGATTATCATTACGCAAAAAAATTTATTCAGAATATATACAATGATATATTAGCATTGCCTTTAGGAGATTTCAAATTTCTTAAAGGCGGAAAAATAGAAGTATATGTTGATGATAAATGGATTTCAATTAGTAAATTTAGTAAACAGAAAAAAATTTGTTTTTATGGCAATGATGGAGAAACGTATTCTTTTGAAGAACTGCTATCCACAAAAAAATAAGATTTAGAGGACCTTTGGAAACAGTGTTTTTGTGTCAATATGGAATTTTGATTGATTTGCCGTGGTATTTGGATGCCAATATATCTGATATCTCAGATTTTGAATATGTAGGAGAAGAATACATAAGTCCTATATCAGTTGATTCGCTGAAGAGGGTTTCAAGAATGGTAAAGGGAGATGGGAAGAGATTAATCCCGAGTGGATATTCATTAATTGAGTATGAATCTGATAAGGTACTTAGGTTATTAGAAAAATTGTATAAGGAAGATGGAATAATACAATTAGAAGATTTAAAGGATTGGAAAAATTTAATAAATAATTATCCTGTAGCATTTCAAAAAATAGCCAAATCACAAACATCTGTACATGAATTGTGTAATATATTGGTGGATTGTCGATTCAAAACCATCACAAACGGTTTGTCATCTAAAAAAATAGTATATAAGAATTATATTACTTTAGGTGAAAATTTAGTGGAAATTTGTATGTCAATGAAATCATTAAGAATAATTAGCAATCGTAAATCTCCGTATTATTGTAAATTGGATCATATAAACAATTTTTATTTATCTATAGGTAAAGAACTTTGTTTAAGTGAATTATATATTGATGTTTTGATGATTCTAAATAAATGCTTGGATTTTTTTGCAGCCTTTCAATATAAAACAGAGATTGTTCTAGATTGTAAACTGGAGTTAGAAAAAAATAAGAGCATATTTAAACAATCATTTTTGTGTTATGAATATTTGTTTAATGATATGGAATTTTACCATAGCATAAGTAAAATTGAAGGTAAATTAAAAAAGTGTTTGTATACGTATTATGAATTAGCAGCATTCATATCAGGTGTATTACTAAAAGCAAATATTTTTGCTAGTTATTGTTTGTTGGGAGATGAGTACAATTGTTGCGTTAAGAAAATTATCGCACAAAGAAAAATTAAAAAATTATATTTTAAACCAATATATAT
>CAZTUV010000202.1:0-3618 GCA_964616595.1 uncultured Alistipes sp. | reverse complement strand
GGTCAACAGTCCAGTTGATGCGTTGAATATTCATATCGAGTTCACGCAGTTTTTTTGACATATGGTCAACTTCTTTCTGAAGTTTAGCGACATCAACGGTACTTTGTATTTTAATTTCAGTATTTGAATAACGATTAACAAGTGAACTTGCATTTGAGAGAAAATTTTTAATAACAGATATTTTTTTCTGAAGGATATCTTTTTCTGCAATCATTTCCATAAGAGATATACCGTTTTCAGTAGTAACGCAATTGGTATAGTTTATGTTTTTAACCAGAGTAATCATATTTTCCGAAAGTATATCAAGTTCTTTAAGTAGTACGTATGGATTTTCAGCAGGCTGTTCACCGCTCTGAACCTTAGCATTCTGATTGAGTCTGCTTTGAATATTGTTAATTTTAGTTTTTATTTCTGCACGAATTGCAAGAGCCTCTGCAAGTTTCATAACTACCTCCTATGGAACGGCAAATATAACTTTAATATCATCAGGAACAAAAGAATTTATAGCATTTTCAAATATTCTGAATACTGTTTCAGATTTGTTTCCGAATACTCCGCACCCAAAGGCACCGAGAATAATAATATCAGGTTTTTTGGATACTGCAAGTGAAATAATCCTATTTATTCTTACAGTCATTTTGTCATTTATTTTTTTGTCTGTAAATATAAATTTTGCGAAAGTACGATTTACAGCAGGACAGGTAATAAAATCGCATTCTAATTGATTATCAAGTAACTCACCTGAATCATCACGAATAATTGGTACATTTCGGGAGTAAATCATAGTATTGGTATAATCAGGCAAAATATGAAGTCTGTTTGTTTTATAGTATTTTTTCTGTGTCCGTATAGTATAATAGAGCATTGATGCACGACACAAACTTTCTTCCTGAGCGTCACCGCCGAGAATATATCCCCCACCGGCAAACATAGCATTTGCAAAATTCAGAGTGATAATATTTTTTTGTTTTGCATATTTTAAAATAGCCTGTATAGTAGTCATTTTTTCAATATGTTCAGAAACAGAATAATATTTTTCACGCTTTATAGTATTTTCGGAAACCGAAAAGACAGTTTCCGAAAGCATACTAAAATTTCCGTTTTTAAAGAATCTGTCATTTAAAAATTTAGTTTTAATAAAGTCGACAGTTTTCAATTACTTCATAGATTCTCTTGTATAGTCAAGAAGTCCGCCGGCAAGCATGATATCCTTGGTACGTCCGGAGAGTTCGCAAAGTACAGGTATTTCCTTACCATTAGACTTATTAACGACAGTAAGTTCCGATTCACCATTTTCAATAGCCTTACGAACATCAGCAAGAATAAGTTCATCTCCCTGATTAATGTTGTCATAATCAGCCTCATTTACAAATGTAAGAGGAAGAATACCTGCATTAATAAGATTTGCTCTGTGAATACGTGCGAATGATTTTACAAGAACAGCCTTAACCCCAAGGTAAAGTGGAGCAAGTGCGGCGTGTTCTCTTGACGAACCCTGTCCATAGTTTGAACCACCTACAATAATACTCTTTCCAAGAGATTTAGCTCTTTCAGGGAAGCTTTCGTCACATACAGCAAAGCAGTGCTGTGAAATCTTAGGGATATTTGAGCGGAGAGGAAGAATTTTAGCACCAGCAGGCATAATATGGTCAGTAGTTATGTTGTCGCCCACTTTAAGTGAAACAGGGGCATCAATAGTTTCAAGGAGAGGAGAAGTTTCAGGATAAGGCTGTATATTAGGGCCTCTGAGGATTTCTACGCTGTCCATTTCTTCAGCCGGAGCAGGAGGAACGACCATATTATCATTGATTGTGAATATTTCAGGGAGTTTGAATTCTGGCATATCGCCCAATTCTCTTGGGTCTGTAAGATAGCCTGTAAGAGCAGAAACAGCAGCCATTTCCGGAGAAACAAGATAAATCTGACCATCTTTAGTTCCAGAACGACCTTCAAAGTTTCTGTTAAAAGTACGGAGAGAAATGCCCTTTGAATTAGGTGATTGACCCATACCGATACAAGGACCGCAAGCACTTTCAAGAATTCTTGCACCAGCTTCAATAAGGTCAGATAATGCACCATTCTGAGCGAGCATATTAAGAACTTGTTTTGAACCAGGAGCGATTGAAAGAGAAACGTCAGGGTTAACAGTTTTGCCCTTTAAGATATGAGCGACTTTAAGCATATCGAGAAGTGAGGAGTTAGTACATGAGCCAATACATACCTGGTCAACTTTAAGTTTACCGATTTCTTCAACGCTTTTCACGTTATCAGGAGAATGAGGACAAGCTGCAAGCGGAACGAGTTCACTAAGATTGATTGTAAGTTCCTCATCATAAACAGCGTCATCATCTGCTGAGAGAGGAGTCCATACATCTTCACGGCACTGAGCCTTAAGGAACTGTTTTGTAATTTCGTCAGATGGGAAAATAGAAGTAGTAGCACCCAATTCAGCACCCATATTTGTAATAGTTGCACGTTCAGGAACAGAAAGAGTTTTTACACCTTCTCCACAATACTCTATAACTTTGCCGACGCCACCTTTAACAGAAAGTCTCTTAAGTACTTCAAGAATAACATCTTTAGCAGCTACCCATGGACGAAGTTTTCCAGTAAGTTCCACTTTTACCACTTTAGGGCAAGTGATATAGTATGCACCGCCACCCATAGCGACAGCAACATCAAGACCGCCTGCTCCGATAGCTATCATACCGATACCGCCACCAGTAGGAGTATGGCTATCCGAACCTATAAGAGTTTTACCAGGGATACCAAATCTTTCGAGGTGTACCTGATGGCAGATACCATTTCCCGGACGTGAGAAATATATTCCATGTTTTTTTGCCACGCTTCCGATAAATCTATGGTCATCAGCATTTTCAAATCCATTCTGGAGGGTATTATGGTCGATATATGCAACAGAGCGTTCTGTTTTAACACGAGGAACACCAATAGCCTCGAATTCGAGATAAGCCATAGTTCCGGTAGCATCTTGAGTAAGAGTCTGGTCAATACGGATACCGATTTCCTGACCCTTAACGTATTCACCATCAACAAGATGAGCTTTAAGTATTTTTTCAGTAAGGGTTAAACCCATTTTAATCATTCCTTTCAGTATTACTGATTTAATTGTACAACAAATAAGTAATTTTGTCAAGGTTTAAGGAAACTAAAGTAAAAAAAAGTCCCGAAACTTATCGGGACTATGAAAAATCACATATCATTACGTATAATATCATCAAGGGTTTCACGTTTTACAGCTATTCTTGAATCTCCGTTATTAACGAAAACAACAGCAGGTTTCTGAAGTCTGTTATAATTTGAAGCCATTGAATAGTTGTAAGCACCTGTGGCACAGACTGCGATAATGTCACCTGATTCAGCGTGTTGGAGTGGCATATTTTCGCCGATTAAATCGCCACTTTCACAACATCTGCCAGCGATAGTTACTTTTTCGTTACGTTCCTGACTTGCTTTGTTTGCAACGATAGCCTCATATTCGGACTGATAAAGAATGTATCTTGGATTATCAGCCATACCGCCGTCAACAGAAACATAGGTACGGATATCAGGGATTTCCTTTCTTGCTCCAACTGTATAAAGAGTTATTCCAGCCGGTGC
>CAZTUV010000201.1:0-3625 GCA_964616595.1 uncultured Alistipes sp. | reverse complement strand
TTCAGAAAACAATATGGTAATAAGGAACTCCCTTTCAGTATCGTGGATTATCTTTGACTCCGCTATTAGCCACTCCCCCATTTCCATTTTTGTTGACATTTTTTTATAATTATGATATAATTAGTTCTGTATAATATCAAATGTAAAGGAATGATGTATTTGAAAATAAGTTTTTCAACTCTTGCTTGTCCGGAATGGTCTTGGTCGGACATATATTCTATTGCAAAAGACTTTAAATTTAATGGTATAGAAGTTCGTGGTATTGGCAATGAAATTTTTTCTATAAAGGAAAAACCTTTTGTTGATGAAAAGCTTCCACAAACTATTCAGAAACTTAAAGAGCTTGGTCTTGAAATTCCATGTCTTTCATCTGGTGCTTGTTTAAAGGATACCGAAAAATTCAGTGATGCTGAAAAGGAAATAGTAGCTTATGCAAAACTTGCTCAACAGCTCAATACTCCTTATGTAAGAGTACTTGCTGATAACAACTATCGTCCAGAAGATGAAATTGACGATAATGTTATTATTGATGCATTAAAAAAGCTTGTTCCAGTTGCTGAAGAATATAATGTTACACTTCTTGTGGAAACAAATGGTGTTTATAGTGATACTGCACGTCTTGCTAATATTCTTGACAAAGTTAAAAGCCGTAAAATTGCAGCATTATGGGATATGCATCATCCTTATAGATTTTCAAAGGAACTTCCGGCAACTACTGTTTCAAATCTTGGCGAGTATATAAAATTTGTACAGGTTAAGGATAGTGTAATAACTTCTGAAAATAATATCGAATATCGTATGACTGGTGATGGGGACATTCCAATTAAAGAAATGCTTTCCGCTCTCCAGTCAATAAACTATATAGGATATATTTCTTTGGAATGGGTAAAGCGTTGGGCTGAAAATCTTTCAGATGCAGGTATTGTGATACCTAAGTTTGCAGAATTCATGAAACCTTATAAAACAAAGCATAAACATTCACTTCAGGACAATATTCGCAAAACAGGTAAATATATCTGGCCTAAAGAACGCATTATTAATTATACATTCCCTGATATTCTTGACCGTATATGTGAAGAGTTTCCTAATCAATATGCGTTCCGCTATACAGAACTTGATTATACAAGAACTTATCCGGAATTCAGAGATGATGTAGATACTTTTGCACGTTCATTGCTTGCAATGGGTGTAAAAAAAGGTGACCATGTTGCCATTTGGGCTACAAATGTTCCGCAATGGTATATCACATTCTGGGCTACCACTAAAATAGGTGCTGTCCTTGTTACCATGAACAGTGAATACAGAATTCATGAGGCTGAATATCTTCTTAAACAGTCTGATACAAGTACACTTGTTATGATTGACGGAATTAAGGATATTAAATATGTTGATATAATAAAAGAACTTTGTCCTGAACTTGAAAATTGTAAGCCTGGAGAACTTCATTCAGAAAGATTACCATTCCTTAGAAATGTTATTACAGTAAGTTCTGAAAATAATGGTTGTTTTACATGGCAACAGGCTGTTGAATTATCAAAAAATGTCCCATATAGTGAAGTGGAAAAAATTCGCCGTACAATTGATGTTCATGATGTATGTAATATGCAGTACACATCAGGTACAACAGGTTTCCCAAAAGGCGTTATGCTTACTCACTACAACGTTGTAAATAATGGCAAGGCTATTGGTGACTGTATGGATTTATCAACAGCGGACAGAATGATGATTCAAGTACCTATGTTCCACTGTTTCGGAATGGTTCTTGCAATGACTGCATCTGTAACACATGGTACAACTATGTTACCTATTACAAGATTTTCACCACGTAAAGGTCTTGCCTGCATAAATAAGGAAAAAATAACTTGTTTCCATGGTGTTCCTACTATGTTTATTGCGATGCTTGGTCATGCTGATTTCCCGAAAACAGATTTTTCTCATATGCGTACCGGAATTATGGCAGGTTCTCCTTGTCCTATAAAGACTATGGAAGAAGTTATAGAAAAAATGCATATGGACGAAATCTGCATTACATATGGTCAGACAGAGGCATCACCCGCAACTACAATGAGTAAAACAACAGATACTATCGAACAACGTGTAAATACTGTAGGTGGCCCTATTTTTGGCGTTGAATGTCGAATTGTAGACCCTGAAACAAATGAAGAACTTCCAGATGATGTTGATGGAGAATTTGTTGCAAGAGGTTACAATATAATGAAAGGTTATTATAAAATGCCAGAAGCTACTGCTGCTGCTATTGATTCACAAGGCTGGTTGCACACCGGCGACCTTGCAAGAAGACGTTCTTCAGACGGATATTATAAGATTACAGGACGAATAAAAGATATGATTATTCGTGGCGGCGAAAATATCTATCCTAAAGAAATTGAAGATTTCCTTTATACAAATCCTAAAGTTAAAGACGTTCAGGTTATAGGTGTTCCTGATGAGGATTACGGCGAAGAAATTATGGCATGCATAGTTTTAAGAGAAGGAGAAACTGCTACTGCTGCTGAAATTAAAAAATTCTGTCTTGAACGCATGGCTAAACATAAATGTCCGAAATATATAGATTTTGTAGATGGTTTCCCGATGAACGCTGCCGGAAAGATTCTTAAATATAAAATGAGAGAACAGGCAGTTCAAAAACTCAATCTCCAAAAAGCAGAAGATATTGTTACTGCATAAAATTATAACCTGTCCATATAGATTATGGGCAGGTCAGTCTGTCGAAAAAGTCAAGTTTTTGCTTGGCTTTTTTTAAAACATGAACCAATGGAAACAAAAGGTTTCCTCAGACCATATTACTATATTTATATGGATATTTGGGATATATTGATGTTGTTTATCTCAACAAGCATATTCGTAATGTTCATGATAAAAGTAACACCTTTACCGTTGAGGGTGTCAATGCTGATTTGCGTCATTATATTCCTGTTCTTGAACGTCGGAGCAGATGTTTCCCAAGAAGTCTTGAAACACTGAAAGCTGTTGTTACAGTTTTTGTTGATGCATATAATAGATTTGGTGTAGCTAAGGCAAGGTTCAGAAAACAATATGATAATAAGGAACTCCCTTTCAGTATTATAGATTACCTTCAACTCCGCTAATAACTTCGCAGTGGGTGCAGGTGTATTTCTCTTCCATTTCAAAAAACTCCGTAAAAACAAAATTCCGATAAGGTGCTTTCTTTTAGCCTTATCGGAATTTTGTTGCTTATTTCAATATTATTTATTAGAAGTGCGTGGTTTACCAGCATCGCTTCTTTTTCCTCTACATCTTTGTTTTTCTATTATGCCACGCTTTAGGAAATATTAGAAAAGCCTAAAATTTCATTTCATATTCTCTATCAACTTTTTTATTTGTTCTTTCTGCTGCTCGGCAGATATGGTGTAATGGTTCACGCAAAAAGTGAAAAAGTAACTTAGTCTGAAAAAATCAAAATGCCGAATTAAAGCAGTTTTTAATAAATTACTAAGTTACCAAAAAGTGAAAAATATGGGACTAAGTTACCAAATACCAAGTGACTAAGTTACTAAATAAGAAAATCCACTTATAAATCATAAGTGGATCAGCCTGTCCAAAAACCCCGATATCAGATTTGACATCGGGGTTAAAAATTTAG
>CAZTUV010000200.1:0-3626 GCA_964616595.1 uncultured Alistipes sp. | reverse complement strand
GCTATAATATATATACTCTTTGTTAGGAAAGGAAATTACAATGAATAAAAAAGAAACTTCTGAAATTAAAAAAAATTTTTCTGACAAAAGCGGATTTTTCATAATGGAAAGAATTCTTACAGCTTTTGTTGATTCAGAAAAAAATGTACGTTGCAATAATGTAAATTCATGTCTTACCATGCCGGAAGAAGAACATGAAATTTATAGCGAAACTCTTAAAAAAGTTCTTAGTACAAGTGTTGGCAAGAGTTTTGTGGAATATGAGTTTCCCAATACTGCGTATGATGAAGGAAAACCACAGGATATACTTTACAGGTTACTTAAATCTGAACTTAAAGATGAGCAGGTGTATACAGATTTTGTAAATCATATTGCGGAAAATCTTGTGTATGCAGGCAATTATGCTCTTATAACCGCATATTGTTGCTATACTGTCCGCCGAAAAGACAAGAACGATGATTTTTCAGATAATGAGGACGAAATTTATAGATATTTGCTTACAGCAATTTGTCCTGTAAATTCAGGCGATGACGGACTTTTGTTTGATTCTTTTAATAATGAAATTGTTAAAAAAATCAATACTGAACTTATTATAAGTAAAGCTCCTACTGATGGATTTCTTTATCCGGTTTTCAGTAATAGAAGTCCTGATGTTAATCATGTTATGTATTATTCTAAAAAATCGGGAAATCCAAATATTTCAATGATTGAAAATGTTCTGGGTTGTAATTTTATTATGTCAGCCGACAATGAGAAAGCTAATTTTCAGACAATTCTTAAAAATGTAGTTGGTGATGATTTAGATTATATGGTCATAAAGAACGTAAACGAAAAATTACAGGAAGTGGTTGAAGAAAATAAAAACGATACTGAACAGACTTTTATTGATGAATCAAAACTTAAAAGTATTTTAGATGATATTGGTATACCGGAAGAACGTTTGAAAATGGTTGAACCAGTTTATGAAAAAGTTTGTGGTGATGCATCTCTTACAGCTTCCAATCTTATCGAGAATAAAACGGTTATGACTGCTACTGGAATAACTGTTAATATAAAGCCTGATGCAAGTGATAAAATTCGTACAAGTGTTATTGACGGAAGAAGATGTTTACTTATAGATATTGATGACCCTACTATTGAAATAAACGGCTTGCCTGTAAGTCTTAGTTAAATAAAAAAATCCGGCTCAATTAAGAACCGGATTTATAATTTTTACTTAATAACTCTTACTCTGATAATTCCGTCAATCGATTTGATATCATTTGCAACAGAATCTGTAACATCGCCTATAACGTCCATCATAGTGTAAGCAAAGTCTTTTTTGCTTGCGTTTACCATATTTTCTATATTAAGACCTTCATCACCGATAGCCTTTGTCATAGATGAAATAAGTGAAGGTACATTTTTATGGATTACACAAATCTTAGTACCAGTAGCATTCATAGATGCATTAGGAAGGTTTACGCTATTTTTAATATTACCATTTTCGATATAATCAATAAGTTCATTTGCTGCCATAATTGCACAATTGTCCTCACTTTCTGGAGTAGATGCTCCAAGATGAGGAAGTACAATTACATTTTCAACGCCTAAAACGATATCATCGGCAAAATCTGTAACATATTTTGCTACTTTACCATCGGATATAGCTTTTACAACAGCCTCACTGTTAATAAGTTCACCACGTGCAAGGTTAATAAGACGAACACCGTCTTTCATCATTGCGATTTGTTCGGAATCAATAGTATTTTTTGTCTGAGGAGTATATGGCATATGAATAGAAATATAATCGCTGTTTTTATAGATATCGTTTATATCTGTAACAACTTTTACAGAAGAGTCAAGTAATACAGCGTTATTTACAGAAAGGTAAGGGTCATAGCCAATAACTTTCATACCAAGAGCTGTTGCAGTGTTAGCGATTTTGCCACCAATAGCACCAAGTCCGATAATACCGAGAGTTTTGCCCATGATTTCAGGGCCTGCAAATTTTGACTTTCCACCTTCAACTGTTTTAGGAGCATCTGGTGTACCTTTAAGTGAAGCAGCCCATGCAGCGGCCTCTGTGATTTTTCTTGATGCAAGCAATAATGCACAGATAGCGAGTTCTTTAACAGCGTTTGAGTTAGCACCAGGAGTATTGAATACACAGATACCTTCTTCAGCACAACGTTCAACAGGAATATTATTTACACCTGCACCTGCTCTTGCAATTGCAAGGAGGTTTTCATTGAACTGCATATCATGCATTTTAGCACTTCTTACCATAATAGCATCTGGATTTTCAGGAGCATCTGAAACAGTATATTTATTTTTGTCGAAAATATCCGTACCAATTGCGGAAATTTTATTAAGTGTCTGAATATTGTACATTGTTATAAACCTCTTTTCAGATATTCGGAAATAGATTAAGCATTTTCTGCTTCAAATTTTTTCATAAATTCAACGAGTTTTTCAACACCTTCAACAGGCATAGCATTGTAAATAGAAGCTCTCATACCTCCGACAGTTCTGTGACCCTTGAGATTCACAAAGCCAGCAGCGGTAGCCTCAGCAACGAATTTTTTATCAAGTTCTTCATTGCCTGTAACAAAAGGTACGTTCATGAGTGAACGGTCTTTTTGAGCAACAGTGCCTTTGAAAAGTTTGCTTTCGTCAAGGAAATCATAGAGGATTTTAGCTTTCTTTTCGTTGTGAGCCTTCATAGCTTCAAGACCGCCCATTTTCTTAATCCACTTGAATACCTTTCCACAGATATAAATTCCATAGCAAGGTGGTGTATTGTAAAGGGAATCATTATCGGACTGAATCTTCCAGTTCATCATTGTAGGAGTGCATTGAAGAGCAGGGCCATCAGCAATTAAATCTTCACGTACAATTACGATTTGCACACCAGACGGGCCTACATTTTTTTGAACACCACCATAGATAACGCCATATTTTGAAACGTCAACAGGTTCTGAAAGGAAGCATGAGGATACATCAGCGACGAGTTCCTTGCCCTTAGTGTCAGGAAGATTCCAGAATTTTGTACCATAGATTGTATTATTTTCGCAGATATAGACATAGTCTGCATCTTCAGGAATATCAAGGTCTGAACAATCAGGAATATATGAAAATGTCTTATCAGCTGAAGATGCTACTGCAACTGCCTCACCATATTTCTGAGCTTCCTGATAAGCTTTTTTAGCCCATTGACCGGTGATTATGTAAGCACCCTTACCATTTTTCATAAGGTTCATAGGTACGCCTGCAAAGAGGAGTGATGCACCACCCTGTAAAAAGATAACCTTATAATTGTCAGGGATATTCATAAGGTCACGCAAATCCTGTTCAGCTTCCTTTATGATAGCGTCATAAGCCTTTGAACGGTGAGACATTTCCATAACGGACATACCTGTACCCTTATAATCAAGCATTTCTTCTGCTGCTTCCTTGAGAACTTCTTCCGGAAGTACAGCAGGGCCAGCACTGAAGTTATAAACTCTGCTCATTGTAAAAACCTCCATAAAATTGTTATATAAAATGAATTTGTATTGTCATACACACTAATTATAACCTTTTTTTAAAAGTAAGTCAATATATATGGAGATTTTTTTAGTAAAATGTTTCCCATGGTTTACCAA